>NZ_JACEGK010000279.1:0-10299 GCF_056859195.1 Streptomyces sp. NH27 | reverse complement strand
GGTCGTCACCGGCCCGAAGGGGCCGTCGCAGCCGTATCCGGACCACCGGCAGGCAGCCGGAAACCCAGCGGCACCGTTACAGGCACTCCACCACCGGCAGGCACCCAAAACCGCAACGGCACCGTTGCAGGCACCCCACCGGCAGGCAGCCGAAAGCGCAGCGGCACCGTTGTGACGGCCGACCGACCCCGGAGGGGACTACCCGGGGATCAGTCCGTCGTCGTTGAGCATCTCGCGGACCGTCTCCAGCGTGGCGTCCGGGGCGGGGAGGATCAGCTCCGACGGCACCAGGGCGTCGTCGGGGAGTGCCTCGCCGAAGCCGCGGACGCCGTCGAGGAGGGCGCTCAGGGTATGACGGAAAGCGGGCTCGTCGCCGGACTGGACGGCGGCGAGCAGTTCGGTGTCGAGCTTGTTGAGCTCGGTGAGGTGGGAGTCGTCCACCTTCACCTGGCCCTCCCCCATGATCCGTACGATCACGACGGCCTCCTCCGTAAGGCTCCGTAGGGCGATCTACTGCTTGTCGAACCGGGGCGTGTCCTGGGACTGTCCCTGGTTGCCCTGGCCGTTTTGGCCGCCCTCGATGGCCGGGGTGCTGCCACTGCTGCCGCCGGCCAGCTCCGCCTTCATCCGCTGGAGTTCCAGCTCGACGTCGCTGCCGCCGGAGAGCCGGTCCAGCTCCGCCTGGAGGTCGTCCTTGGCGAGGCCGCTCGGGTCGTCCAGGGCGCCGGAGGCCATCAGCTCGTCGAGGGCACCGGCCCGCGCGCGCAGCTGCTCGGTCTTGTCCTCGGCACGCTGGATCGCCATGCCGACGTCGCCCATCTCCTCGGAGATGCCCGAGAACGCCTCGCCGATCTGCGTCTGCGCCTGGGCGGCGGTGTACGTGGCCTTGATGGTCTCCTTCTTCGTGCGGAAGGCGTCCACCTTGGCCTGCAACCGCTGGGAGGCGAGCGTGAGCTTCTCCTCCTCGCCCTGGAGCTGCGTGTGCTGCGTCTCCAGGTCGGTGACCTGCTGCTGGAGCGCGGCCCGGCGGGACAGCGCCTCGCGGGCCAGGTCCTCCCGTCCGAGCGCGAGCGCCTTGCGGCCCTGGTCCTCGTAGGTGGATGACTTCTTCTGCAACTCGTTGAGCTGCAACTCCAGCCGCTTGCGGGATGTGGCCACGTCGGCCACCCCTCGGCGCACCTTCTGAAGCAGCTCAAGCTGCTTCTGGTACGAGTAGTCGAGGGTCTCGCGCGGGTCCTCGGCCCGGTCCAGGGCCTTGTTGGCCTTCGCGCGGAAGATCATTCCCATCCGCTTCATGACACCGCTCATGGGCCTCGCGCGCCCCCTTCTCGGCAACTGCTCCAGCACCTCTACGGACCCCAGCCTACGGGGCTTGGTTCCATTACCGCACTGTTCGGGATCGGATGCGGTCATCCGTAGGGACGATCACGGTTCGGTGACCTAGGGCCCAAGGAGTACGTGAGGGGCTGGGGTGTGGCGCCGGAAGCACGTAACCTGGGAGATGTGTTCCGACGTCGTTCCCATGATGAGCAGGCCCAGAGCGCCAGTAATACGGCGCTGCTGGAGGACCAGCCGCGCGACCCACAGGCTCCCAAGGGTCGCCCCACGCCCAAGCGAAGTGAGGCGCAGAGCCAGCGCCGTAAGGCGGTGAGCACGCCCACCGACCGCAAGGCGGCGACCAAGCAGGCCCGGGAGGCCCGCAGGGTCGACATGGCCAAGCAGCGTGAGGCGCTGGCCGGGGGTGACGAGCGCTATCTGCCGCCCCGCGACAAGGGACCGGTGCGCAAGTTCGTCCGGGACTACGTCGACTCCCGCTATCGCGTCGCGGAGTTCTTCCTGCCGCTGGCGGTCGTGATCCTGGTGCTGAGCATCGCCGGTTCGATGCAGGACCTGTCGCTGCTGCTGTGGCTGGTCGTGATCGTGGCGATCGTGATCGACTCGGTGGTCACCAGCGTGCTGCTGCGCCGCCAGCTCCGGCTGCGGTTCGAGGGCAAGAACACCAAGGGCGCCACCGCCTACGCACTGATGCGGACCCTCCAGATGCGGCGGCTGCGGCTGCCGAAGCCGCAGGTCAGCCGCGGCACCAAACTCTGACCGGAGGGCACGGGGGCCCGGCAGGGTACGAATACGGATACGGCGGTGCTGCCGACGGTGGCATGCCGGGCAACGGCCCCGGGTCGCACGGTCGGCGGGTAGGTCCCGGACCGGGCGGCCCCGGCGGTGGACCGGAGCCGGTCGGCGCCGGTGGACCCGGCGCGGGCGGCTTCACCGGCGGCGCCGGCAGCTGGCTGGCCGGGCTCGGCGGACTGCGGAACACCGTCCGCCAGGAACTGGTCGCCCGCCAGCTCGACGAGCAACTGGACGCGTGCTTCCCGCAGCCGGCCGGCGCGCACGCCCGGCGCCGGCTGCGGGTGCTGGACATCGGCCCCGGCCAGGGCACCCAGTCGCTGCGGCTGGCCCGGCTCGGGCACCTCGTCACCGGCCTGGAGTCCGACCCGGCGATGCTGGCCGCGCTGCAACAGGCGGTCGCGGCCGAGCCCGCGGACGTGCGCGAGCGGTTCGTGGTGCTGCGCGGCGACGGCCGCGAGACCGGCCGGCACTTCGGCCCGGCCTGCTTCGACGTGGTGCTCTGCCACGGCGTGCTGATGTACGTCCCCGACCCCGAGCCGCTGCTCGCCGCACTGGCCCGGGTGCTCA
The DNA here is from genome assembly GCF_056859195.1 of Streptomyces sp. NH27. Classification (NCBI taxonomy): domain Bacteria; kingdom Bacillati; phylum Actinomycetota; class Actinomycetes; order Kitasatosporales; family Streptomycetaceae; genus Streptomyces; species Streptomyces sp. NH27. The sequence continues at coordinate 7,602 of NZ_JACEGK010000279.1, read as the reverse complement.
CCCCCGGCGGCCTGCTGTCCCTGCTGGTGCGCAACGGCGACGCGCTCGCCATGCGCGCCGGCCTGCTCGGCGACTGGACGGCCGCGCTGGGCGCCTTCGGCTCCGACGCGTACACCAACCGGCTGGGCCTTTCCACCCGCGCCGACCGCCGCGCGGCACTGACCGCCGTGCTCGACGGCATCGGGGTGCCGCTGCGCGCCTGGTACGGCGTGCGGATCTTCACCGACACCGCCCCGGACCGGGCCCTGGTCCCGCCCGACCCGCGCGAGCTGGAGCTGCTGCTGGCGGCCGAGGAACAGGCGGGCCGGACCGACCCGTACCGCGCGGTGGCGGCGCTGCTGCACCTGTGCGGGGTACGGGGCTGAGCAGCCCACCGGGCCGAGCGGTGCAGGGCGCGGGGCGGGGTGCGGCCGGGCGCGGCCGAGGCGCAGGGTCGTTCGGTGCTGGGTGTTCGGCACGGGGCCGTACGGGCGTACCGCGGGGCCATGCGGGCATACGACCCGATTGGCGGTCCGGGCCGCGCCACGCGGCACCGTAAAAGCGACAATTCGGGCATGAGTCGATCGCGCAACGACCGCCACCGCCACCGCTTCCTGCTGCCCGCCACCGGTACCGCCGTGGCGTGCACCGCCGTCCTGCTCGCCTCCGGGTGCAGCCCCTCGCCCGGTGCCGCGTCCGACTCGGGTCCCGGCGCACCCGTCGCCAAGGCCGCGGTGGACAAGGCCGGCTCCTCGGACGCCCTCCAGAACGCGTACCAGAGCACCGTGAAGAACGTGCTGCCCTCGGTCGTCCAGATCACCACCAAACAGGACCTCGGGTCCGGCGTCGTCTACGACAGCAAGGGCGACATCGTCACCAACGCGCACGTCATCGGGAACGCCACCTCGTTCCAGGTGTCCCTGGCCACCGGCGGCAGCCCGCTGGCCGCCAAGCTCGTGGCGTCCTACCCCGCGAGTGACCTCGCCGTGATCCGGCTCACCTCGGTGCCCAAGGGGCTCAAGCCGGCCACCTTCGCGCCCTCGGGCTCCACCGCCGTCGGGGAGATCGTGCTCGCCATGGGCAACCCGCTCGGCCTGTCCAGCAGCGTCACCCAGGGCATCGTCTCCGCGACCGGGCGCACCGTCAGCGAGGGCGGCTCGGGCAGCAGCGGCGGCACCGGGGCCACCATCCCCGACATGGTGCAGACGTCCGCGGCGATCAACCCCGGCAACAGCGGCGGCGCGCTCGTCAACCTCGACAACCAGGTGATCGGCATCCCCACCCTCGCCGCCACCGACCCCCAACTCGGCAGCGGCGCGGCGCCCGGGATCGGGTTCGCCATCCCCTCCTCCGCGGTCATGCGGATCGCCGACCAGATCATCAAGACCGGGAAGGTCACCAATTCCGGGCGGGCCGCGCTCGATGTGACCGTGCGCGGGGTCGTCGGTTCGAACTTCCAGCCGGCCGGCGCGGCGATCGTCAGCGCGACGAAGGGGGGCGCCGCCGCGAAGGCCGGGCTCAAGGCCGGTGACGTGATCACGAAGGTCGGGTCGACGCCGATCACCACGGTGCAGTCGCTGACGGAGGCCCTGGCGGGACTCAAGCCGGGCGACAAGGTCAAGGTCACCTACGTGAGCAACTCCGGCACCAAGACGGCCGAGGTCACCCTCGGCTCATTGACCTGACCTGACCCGCCCGGGCGGCCCCGTGCTGTCGGTGCAGGGACCACCCGCCGGTGGGGGGACGGGCACCCGGGCGGATTCGGCTGGTGCCGCACCGGGCGCCGCGAACCGGTGAAGCTTTCCGGCCACGGCGCTAGGACTCGTCCGGGGCGGGTTCGGGGTCGGCGGCGGCGAGGCTCAGGGGGCCGTAGATGCGGGTGTCGTCTTCGAAGAGGGTCACCTGGTCGGTGCCGCCGGCGGCAAGCTCCTTCCAGACCTCGCCGACCCACGACTCGGCGTCGCCCTGGGTGGGGAACTCCTCCGGCTGGACCGAGGGCTCCACCTCGGTGCCGTCAGCCGCCTCGAACCGCCACGTCCACGCCATGTGCTTCTCCTCGGTCCGGGAAATGGAGGACAGTGCCCAGGAAGCGTATAGGCACGGCTCGCCGGGGCATCGATGATCCTTCCAGCGCGCCACGGAGCCGTCGAGAGGGCACCCCGAAGTCGCGGTGCGGCGAGGCACGCGGCGTGTCGTACGGCAGCCGCTTGGGCGGTCCCCGCGCGCCCGGGCCCGGCAGGCGCGAGACGATCGTCCCGTGGAACTGACTCTGCTCGGCACCGGCGGCCCCGAGGGCCTGCCGGTGCCCGACTGCCCGTGTGCCGCCTGCGCCCTCGCCGCGAGGGAGGGGGCGCGCGGCGCCACTTCGGTGCTCGTCGACGGCGTCGTGCTGCTCGACCTGGTCCCGGGGGTCGCTCTGGCCGCGGCCCGCGCCGGACAGACCCTGGGCGGGCTACGCCTCGTACTGCTGTCCCATCCGCACGACGGCCCGCCGGTCGAGATCCCGCCGGGGCTGCCCGCACCCGCCCGGGTGCCGGACGGGCGGCGGCTGTCGGTGCTGACCGGGCATCGGGTGCGTGCCGTCGCGACCGACGCCCCCGGCACCGGGTACGAGGTCGAGTCGCCGGAGGGGCTGCGCGCGCTGTACCTGCCGCCGGGATGCGCCCCCGCGGGCCTCGCGGACAACGGCAACCACCGCGCCGAGGCGGACACGGTGCCGTACGACATGGTGCTGCTCGACGTGGTCGGGCGGCCCGACGCGCTCGCCCGGCTGCGTGCGGCCGGTGCCGTCGCCGGGACGACCGATGTCGTGGCGGTACACCTCGGCCACGACGCGCCGCCCGGGCCCGAACTCGGCCGCCGCCTCGCCGCGCTCGGCGCCCGCGCCGTGCCCGACGGCACGACCCTGGTCGTCGGCGACTACCAGAACGTCCCCGACCTGCCACGCCGCACCCTCGTCCTCGGCGGCGCCCGCTCCGGCAAGTCCGCCGAGGCCGAACGCCGCCTCGCCGCCTTCCCCGACGTCCTCTACGTCGCCACCGGCGGCACCCGCGACGGCGACGCGGAGTGGGCCGAGCGGGTCACCGCGCACCGCGAGCGCCGCCCCGCCACCTGGCGCACCGTCGAGACCTGCGACCTGCTGCCGCTGCTTGCCGACTCCGCGGGGCCGCCCCTGCTCGTCGACTGCCTCTCCCTGTGGCTGACCCACACCATGGACGCGGCCGGCGCCTGGGACGACGCCACCTGGCACCGGACCGGGGCGGCCGCCGTCCAGGCCGACATCGACGCCCTGCGGGCCGCCTGGCGCGCCACCCGCCGTACGGTCGTCGCCGTCTCCAACGAGGTCGGCGCCGGCGTGGTCCCTGCCACCTCCGCCGGCCGTCGCTTCCGCGACATCCTCGGCCACGTCAACGCTGCGCTGGCGGATGAGTCCGAGCATGTGCTGCTCATGGTGGCGGGGCTCCCCCTACGCCTGCGATAACGGTGCCCCTGACCCCCCGGGTGCCCCCGTCCCCTCGGTCGAGGGACACCTGCCGGTGGGGGAGAACCGCGCGACCAGCGGGCCACCGGCCTGCGGCCGGGAGATAGCCGGGAGCGAGATGGCGCGTAGCCGAGGTGCGAGACCCCCCACCGGGAGGTGGTCCCTCAACTCACAGAACACAGCACCCTGGAGGGTCCGCGCGGCCGAGCGCGGCGGACCGGTACTGTTCGGCGGGTGAGTGGGATTGAGATGGACGACTTCGGGGCCCTGGTGGAGCGGCCGGACGCGGGTGTGCGCCGGGACTCGCAGGAACGCTGGAGCGGGCTGGTGCGCCCGGCCGGCGGGCTGGGGAAGGTCGCCGAACTGGCGGACTGGCTCGCCGCGGTGCAGGGGCAGGTGGTGGCGCGACCGATCGTCCGGCCCCGGGCGTTGGTGTTCGCCGCGGACCACGGCGTGGCGGCGCTGGACGTGTCGACGCGTCCGGCCGGCAGCACGGCGGAGTTGGTCCGGGCCGCGCTCGACGGCACCTCGCCGGCCGCGATCCTGGCCCGGCAGTACGGCGCGGAGCTGCGCGTCGTCGACATGGCGGTCGACTGCGACCCGGCGGAACTGCCCGCACCGGTCACCGCGCACCGGGTACGGCGCGGCTCCGGCCGTCTCGACATCGAGGACGCGCTGAGCCCGGAGGAGACGGAGAAGGCGTTCCGTACCGGGCTGGCGTTGGCCGACGAGGAGGCCGACTCCGGCACCGACCTCGTGCTTCTGGGCGACCTCAGTGTCGGCGGCACCACGGCCGCAGGTGTGCTCATCGCCGCGCTCTGCGGCACCGACGCCTCCGTCGTGACCGGGCGGGGCTCCGGCATCGACGACCTCGCATGGATGCGGAAGTGCGCGGCGATCCGGGACGGGTTGCGCCGGGCCCGGCCCGTGCTCGGGGATCAGCTCGCGCTGCTCGGGGCGGTCGGCGGGGCCGACTTCGCCGCGATCACCGGGTTCTTGCTACAGGCTGCCGTGCGCAAGTTGCCCGTCGTTCTCGACGGGGTGGTCAGTGCGGCTTGCGCGCTGGTCGCCCAGCGGGTCGCCTTCCGCGCGCCCGACTGGTGGGTGGCCGGGGCCGGCACGGGTGAGGCCGGGCAGGCGAAGGCGCTCGACCGGGTTTCCCTCGAACCGCTCCTCGACCGCGCCGTCGCCGTCGGCGGCGCCGCCGGATCCCTCATGGCGCTCCCGCTCCTCCAGGCCGCCGCCGCGCTTTCCGCCGGGCTCGCACCCTCCGAAGAGGCCCAGCCCGTCGACTGAGTTACCTCGCGGCGGTGCCGTGCCTGAGCCCGCGCTTTGCCCCGCCTTGGGGGTTGCCCTCCTCCGCGGAGGAAGCCGCACATACCCAAGGGCACCCTTCAGGGCAACGTGCGGGAGAGGATCGCCAGTTCGGGTGGGCGTAGGCCCCGTAGGCAGAGGAAACCGTCGTTGGTGATGTCGAGCCCGGCGGCGACGGCGACGTCGAGGGCCCACTGGGACTCCGCCGACACGTGGGTGACGCGGGCGGCCTCGCCGGGCGGAGTGGCGACGAGTGCGGCGGTGAGCAGGCGGGTCGCGAGGCGGCGGGAGGTCGCCGCGAGCGCCTCGACATGCCCGTTCCGGGAATAGCAGTAGCCGCTGCCCGCGAGGTCGTCCACGACGAACAGGGCGTGGTGCCGCAGGAGTTCCTCGTGGTCGGGGCCGTGCGCCCCGCCCCGGGTGCGGCGGTCGACGGAGTCCATCAGGTCGCGATGCCGGGTGCTGCCCTGGTGGACGGCGCCGTCCAGCGGGTCGAGCCCGGCGGTGTCCACCCGCCCCGACAGCCGAAGCGTCGGATGCAGGGTCAGGCCCGCGCGCCGCAGCGTACGTGCGGCCACCGGGTCGCTCGGCGCGCAGGCGATCCCGCGCAGGCACGCCCGCCCGTAGTGCAGCGCCCGCGCCAGCAGCGCCTTGCCGACCTCCTTGCCCTGCGCCCCGGGTACGACCGCGAGCAGCGACAGCGACCAGGTGCCCTCGCGCCGCGTGGACAGCACCGCGCCCACCGGACCGGCCGTCTCGTCCTCGACGATCCAGCACCCGCCGGGATCGCTCCTGGCCAGGTGCCGGGTCCGGCTGTCCTGCCGCGCGGTCCGCACCGCGTCGTCGGTTCCCTGCCCGCCGTCGTCCAGGGACCTCGGCGCGCCGAACGCGGCCGCCGCGATCTCCCGTACGACCTCGGCGTCCAGCTCGTCATCGCGTACGGGGCGAAGAATCACCGTTCCATGATGCGACGTCGAGGGGTCGCCGGCGCAACTTCCTTGGGCCGACCGGCAAATGGAGGGCGGCGCCGCCGGGCGGGCCCGTTACGGCAGCGCCAGCATCTGCTCCAGTGCCAGCTTGGCGAAGTGCTCGGTCTCCGCGTCGACCTGGATGCGGTTGACCAGCTTGCCGTCGGCCAGGGACTCCAGGGTCCAGACCAGGTGGGGCAGATCGATGCGGTTCATGGTGGAGCAGAAGCAGACGGTCTTGTCGAGGAAGACGATCTGCTTGTCGGGGTGGGCGTTGGCCAGGCGGCGGACGAGGTTGAGTTCGGTGCCCAGGGCCCAGGCGGAGCCCGCGGGCGCCTCGTCGAGCATCTTGATGATGTGCTCGGTGGAGCCGACGTGGTCCGCGGCGGTGACGACCTCGTGCTTGCACTCGGGGTGCACCAGGACGTTGACCCCGGGTATGCGGGCCCGCACGTCCTCGACCGACTCCAGCGAGAAGCGCCCGTGCACCGAGCAGTGCCCGCGCCACAGGATCATCTTCGCGGCGCGCAGCTGCTCGGGGGTGAGGCCGCCGCCGGGCTTGTGCGGGTTGTAGACCACGCAGTCGTCGAGCGACAGGCCCATGTCGCGTACCGCGGTGTTGCGGCCGAGGTGCTGGTCGGGGAGGAAGAGCACCTTCTTGCCCTGCTCGAACGCCCACTCCAGCGCGCGCCGGGCGTTGGACGAGGTGCAGATGGTGCCGCCGTGCCGGCCGGTGAACGCCTTGATGTCCGCCGAGGAGTTCATGTACGACACCGGGACCGTGGTGTCGGCGACACCGGCGTCGGTGAGGACGTCCCAGCACTCGGCGACCTGCTCGGCACTGGCCATGTCGGCCATCGAGCAGCCGGCCGCGAGGTCGGGGAGGATCACCTGCTGGGCGTCCGAGGTGAGGATGTCCGCGGACTCGGCCATGAAGTGCACGCCACAGAAGACGATGTACTCGGCGTCGGGCCGGGCGGCCGCGTCGCGGGCGAGCTTGAAGGAGTCGCCGGTGACGTCCGCGAACTCGATGACCTCGTCGCGCTGGTAGTGGTGGCCGAGGATGAAGACCTTCTCGCCCAGCCGGGCCTTGGCGGCCCGGGCCCGTGCCACCAGGTCGGGGTCGGACGGCGCGGGCAGGTCGCCCGGGCACTCCACGCCGCGCTCGCTGCGCGGGTCGGACTCGCGGCCGAGCAGCAGCAGGGCAAGCGGCGTGGGCCGGACGTCCAGCGGCTCCGTCGGGTCGGTCGGCATTCGTGTGGTGGTCACGGGCCCGTAGCCCTTTCTTTGCAGCGCGCAGACCTTTTCGTCTACTTGACGCTATTTATCATAACCCGTTCGTGTCAGATTGACGATGCTGGTTTCGTCAGTGTGACGCATACCGCTGGGCATCCCCAGGGCGTGTGCGAACATGGAGGAACGAGTGAGGAACAAGTCGCCGCGGACCCGGAATGAATCCGAATAGGCATCGGTTCCACCGATAGCCAGAAGTCCGTACAACCCGGGAGTGAAGCACATGACGGTTCAGGACGAGACCACCAAGACGGACGGCATCCTCCTGTCCGACGCTGCCGCCGCCAAGGTGAAGAGCCTGCTTGAGCAGGAAGGCCGCGAGGACCTCGCCCTGCGGGTCGCCGTTCAGCCCGGCGGCTGCTCGGGCCTGCGCTACCAGCTCTTCTTCGACGAGCGCGCCCTCGACGGCGACGTCGTCAAGGACTTCGACGGCGTCAAGGTCGTCACCGACCGGATGAGCGCCCCGTACCTGGGCGGCGCCTCCGTCGACTTCGTCGACACCATCGAGACGCAGGGCTTCACGATCGACAACCCGAACGCCACGGGTTCCTGCGCCTGCGGCGACTC
>NZ_JACEGK010000278.1:0-10311 GCF_056859195.1 Streptomyces sp. NH27 | reverse complement strand
GGTCACCCCTTCGGCACGTGGAGGGCGTCCCAACTTTCCTTGCCGGGAGGCCATTTGAGGGCGGCGCCGGCCCAGCCCTTGTCGTGATCGGTGCTGTACTTGTGTTGCCATGCCTCGTAGGAGGCGATGTCGCCGGAGCCGATGACGTCCTTGTTCGCGGTGCTCTTGTAGTGGTTGCAGCCGACGGCGACCAGGCGGGCGTGCATCGCGGCCACGGTCGGGGACTTGCGGCCGACGGTGAACCAGGCCGCTCCCGGGAACGGTTGGTAGCTCGGGGTGCCGCCCGGTGTGCCCTTCGCGGACCAGGTGGTGAGCGCGGCGGTGCCGGCGAAGTTGGCGACGTTGAGGTCCAGGCCGTCGGTCGAGCTGTACTGGTGGATGGTCCAGGCGTGCTCCACCCGCGGGTGGCCGGCGGTCGCGCCGGGGTCGGCGATCCACAGGCCGTCGCCGCAGAAGGAGGTGGTGTCGCGGTGCAGCCAGAAGTCGAGGTTGCAGTAGAGCAGCACCCGGTGGGCGGGCGACGCCTTCTGCAGTGCCTTGACGAAGGCGTCCTTGTCCGCCCCCGACACGTCCGCGTCTTCCCAGTCCATGGCGAGGATGTCGCCCGCCTTCACCCCGGCGTGCTGGAGGAAGTAGGTGACCTGCGTGGACATGCTGCCGGGCCGGGCGAAGTGGTAGTGGCCGACGGCCATGCCCGCGGCCCGGGCGTGCGCGACCTGGGCGGCGTGTTTGGGGTTGACGTAGCCGGTGCCCTCGGTGGCCTTGACTATGACGAAGCCGAGACCGGAGGTGCTGTAGGTGCTCGACTGGTAGGAAGCGACGTCGATGCCCTTGACGGTCATGGGGCGGGCCTTTCACTCACGTGGTGCTGTGCGGTGTTCGTCCGCGGATTCGCGTACGGGTACGGGTGGTTGCCGATGCGGGTGCGGGTACGAAGCGGGTATGGGTGCGGGTGCGCTGACGGGTACGGCCGCGGCGCATGCCTTGGCGTGCGGCACGCGCCGGGTGGATGCCGCCGGGCGGTGGGCGCCCGGCGGTCCGGCTCAGTGGACGCTGCCCACGTCGAACGTGCCGCCGCAGACGACGGGGTCAGCCGTGGCCAGGGTCATGGCGTCCCTCGATCCGGGCGGGTACGCCTTGAGCAGGGTCGGTTTGCGCCAGCAACTGTCGCCGCTGACCCCCTGGTTGAGCGTGTGCAGATCCGCCTCGACGGTAGCGCCGGGCTTGAGGCCGACCGCGGTGCCCCTGGGGCCCTCCTGGCCGGCGGGCTGCCCTATCGTGCTGCCGTCGCCCCGGATCAGCGACACCCCGGGGAAGCCGTCGAGGACGCAGGTGTGCGACGAGGTGTTCGTGAATTGCAGGGGATAGTACATCTGGCCCGCGCCCGGGTCACCGCGGCCGAGGCGCATCTTCAGGTCGGTGACGGTGCAACGGCTGCCGGCCGCTTCGGGTTGCGCGGCCGTGGGCGTGCCGCCGCCCGCGGACTGCGGCGCGGAGGACTGCGGTACGGCCGTGCCCGCCGATGACGTCGCTCCGGGTGGTGCGGTGCTGCTCGGGACCGTGGACGCGGAACCGCCCGGCGTGCTCGGCGCCGGCGTTGCCGACCGCGCGGCCGGGTCCGATGTCCTGCCGCCGTTGCCGCACCCGGCCGCGCCGAGTGCCAGCACCGCGACGACGGCCGCGGCGAACGGGGCCGTACGCGCCAGGGGGTGCCGCCCGGCGGCCTTCCTTCGGCTCTGCGATGACGTGGTACGCATACCTACCGGGTTCTCACCCCGGGCCCCTTCGAACCACCGCCGCCCGAATTGTTGCCGTATCCGCACATCCTGTACGCCCCGTTCGAACCGCGAACCGCGAACCGTCCGCGCGCCAGGGCCTGTTGCGGATACGCGAACGGGCCGGACGAGGTGTTGCCCTCGTCCGGCCCGTCCACTTGTCCCTACAGGACTTCCCTACGGAACTTCCCTACCGGGCGCCCCTACAGATCCAGTTGGTACTGGAGTGTCGTGTGCGTCGGTACGTAGCCGAGGCTGTCGTTGACGCGTCTCATCTGCGTGTTGTTCTCGGCGGTGTCGGTCAGGAGGCCGCCGAGCTCCGGAAAGCTCGCGCGGGCCTGCCGGATCGACTCGGCCTTCATCCAGCGGCCGAGGCCGTGTCCGCGGTGCTCGGGCAGCACCCCGGTGCCGTAGTGCTGGCCGTCACCTGTCCCGTCGCCGGGGACGACGAGTTCCGTGAACCCGGCGATCGAGTCGTCGGAGGTGTCGATGGCGACGACGGTGTGCAGATGGTCGCCACGGCCCTCGACGGCCTTCGCCGCGGCCCGTACCCGGTCCACGTCCCACACCACGGTGCCGTAGTCGGTGTCGTCCATGGGCATGTCGTCCATGGCCCGACGTGAGGCGGCGAACGTCTGGGCAAGGTGGTCGGGGACGGTTCCCGGCCACGAAACCAGCACATAGCCGGGATGCGGAAGCTCGATGATCTCGGTGAGAACGGCGTCCTCCACATCGGCCAGCGGCAGGCGGACGAACCGCAGGGTCAGAACCTTGCGGAAGCCGCGGGCGGACAGGAAACAGGCACCGGGCGACCCGTCCTCGGCCTGGGCGATCACGGAACGCCTGGCGTCTTCCCGGGCGGCGGCCACTGCGGTGTCGAGGAGTTGCGAACCGACACCCTCGCGTCGATCCACGGGGTGGACGCCAAGGGTCAGTTCGGCCAGGTGCTCCTGTCCGGACTCGGTGAACAGCCGTAGAAAGGCCGTCCCGACCGTGATGGCGTCGGCGTCGGACGCCAGCCATGCGAGACGTCGGCTGTGGGACCCGCGCGCGGGGTCGGTCAGTGCGGTGATGCGGAGCGACAAGGTGTCTCCGTCGTGAGGAGGTGGAAATGGTCGATACGCGAACTCACCTGCGGGACGCTCGTGCGCATGAGCTCCACACCTCCACTGGTCGACGGCACCGATCCGGAACACCCCGGCCGGTCGGGAGAACGTAGCGGGTTCGCGGCCTCCCGCGCAAAAGGTTAGAGACGTCGCAACCGTCCCCGCACGGCTGCGAAGCGGCGTCGGCGCCCCGGCCCGGACCTCGGCGTGGCCTTGGACGCCAAGAACCTAGGCGGCTCCTACGAGTTGACCCTCTGGCGCACGGACGGCGGGTTGGCGGACGACGCGGGGCTGCTGCGTGTCGCCGAGCAGGTGCTCCCGACCGTACCGGGCTGGACTGCCGCGACCTGACGGCCACTTGTGGGTGATACCGGCCCGCGGCGGCCGGCGCTCGCCGGTGCGCCCCTTCCGCCCTGTGACGCAACTCTCGCCCCCGGCGCCTCCCGTATCCCGGGACCGAAGCGGAATCCCTATTCCTCATCGGATACCCTCCGATGGATCGGAATGAGTATTCCGCTTATGGCACAGAAACCGAGGGAGCTCTATGGCCACGCCGGCGCGGCGCACACATCATCAGGTCACGTTCGCGGTGTTGGCAGCGGCCGTTGCCGCGTACGCGCTGCTTCAGTCGCTGGTCACGCCGGTGCTGGGCGTCATCGCGGTGGACCTGCACACCACTCAGAACACCGTCACCTGGGTGCTGACGGCGTACCTGCTCTCGGCCTCGATATTCACCCCGATCATGGGCCGCATCGGCGACATGATCGGCAAGGAACGCGTGTTCGTGGCGACCCTCGTCGCCCTGTCGGTGGGATCGCTGCTGGCCGCGCTCGCCACCAACGTGACGGTGATGATCATCGCCCGGGTCATCCAGGGCGTCGGCGGCGGCGTGCTCCCCCTGGCGTTCGGGATCATCCGTGACGAGTTCCCCAAGGAGAAGCTGAACGGCGCGGTCGGGGCGATCGCCTCGCTCAGCGCGGTCGGCGCCGGTCTGGGCATCGTGCTGGCCGGTCCGATCGTCAACGCCCTGGACTATCACTGGCTGTTCTGGCTGCCGATGATCCTCACGGTCGCCGCGGCGGTGGCGGCCCACTTCTTCGTGCCGAAGTCGCCGGTGCGCACGGCAGGCAGGATCAGCTGGCTGCCCGGCATCCTGCTGTCCGCGTGGCTGGTGGCTCTGCTGGTCGCGCTCAGCGAGGCACCGACCTGGGGCTGGGGCTCGGCCAAGGTGATCGGGTTGATCGTCGCCGCCGCCGTGCTCGCCGTCGCCTGGGTCATGGTGGAGCAGCGCTCCGCGTCGCCGCTGATCGACATGGGCATGATGCGGCGCACCGCGGTATGGACCAACAACCTGGTCGCCCTGCTGATCGGCGTCGGGATGTACGCGGTCTTCGCCTTCCTGCCGGAGTTCGTCCAGACCCCGTCGAGCGCCGGCTACGGATTCGGCGCGAGCATCACCACCTCGGGCCTGATGCTGCTCCCCTCGAGCATCACGATGTTCTTCGTCGGCATGTGGTCCGGCCGCCTCGCCCGGCAGATCGGCGGCAAGACCGTCGTCGTGATCGGCTGCCTGGTCGGCATCGCCTCGATGGCGCTACTCGCCTTCGCCCACGAGGACAAGTGGGAGATCTACGTCGCCACCGGCGTCATGGGTGTCGGCTTCGGCCTGGTGTTCTCGGCCATGTCCAGCCTGATCGTCAACGCGGTGCCGCCGGAGCAGACCGGCGTCGCCAGCGGCATGAACGCCAACATCCGCACCATCGGCGGCTCGATCGGCGCCGCCTTGATGGCCAGCATCGTCACCGCCGACACCGGTGCCGGCGGCCTGCCCAAGGAGGCCGGTTACAGCCACGGGTTCGCCATGCTGGCCGGCGCCCTGGTGATCGCGACGCTTGCGGCGACCCTCATCCCCGCCGCGCGACGCCGCGCGGGCGCGAGCGACGAGCCGGAACACGGCGAGTTGGCCATGGTGGCGGGAGGGACGGTCGTCGGCGACAAGTCGGAGTGACCGGACACGACCGAATGCCGGCCAGGACAGGGGCGATAGCGTCGCCCCCGTCCTGGCCGGCCGCACAGCTCCGGCCGGGTATCGCGCCCGGCCGGATACCGGGTACCGTCGCGCGGCGGCGGGACGGCCCGCCGTACGGCGTCCTGGACCTCGGCCCGGCCGATCCGGTGCGCATCGGGTCGGGCGCCGCGCCACCGTATCGCCGCGTCATCGTGTTTCCGTGTCATCGTGTTTCCGTGTCGCCGTCTGTCGCCACGTCACGGCGTCGGGTCGCCGGGCGAGACGAGCCCGGTCTCGTAGGCGACGACGACCGCTTGGGCGCGGTCGCGCAGGGCGAGCTTGGTGAAGATGCGGGTGACGTGGGTCTTCACGGTGGCCTCGCTGAGCGTCAGATGGTGGGCGAGTTCGGCGTTGGACAGGCCGCGGCCGACGAGGGCGAGGACCTCGCGCTCGCGCGGGGTGAGGACGGTGAGGTCGCGATGGACGGCCGACGCGGGCGCGGGCTCGTCCGCGTGCGCGGCGCCGGCGGCGAAGCGCTCCACCAGGCGGCGGGTGATCGAGGGCGCGAGCAGCGCGTCGCCGGTACGGACCAGGCGCACGGCCGCGGCCAGGTAGGCGGGGGTGACGTCCTTGAGGAGGAAGCCGCCGGCGCCGGCCGCGAGAGCGGCGTAGACGTAGCGGTCGAGGTCGAAGGTGGTCAGCATGATCACGCGGCACTCGGGCACGTGCGCGAGCACCTGGCGGGCGGCTTCGAGGCCGTCCATGACCGGCATCCGGACGTCCAGCAGGGCCACGTCGGGGCGCAGCCGGCGCACCGCTTCGACCGCTGCGGCGCCGTCCCCCGCCTCGCCGACCACGTCGATGCCGCGCGCGGTCAGGATCAACCGGAAGCCGGTGCGCACGAGTTCCTGGTCGTCGGCGATCACGACCCGGGGTGCGGGTTCGCCCGCGTGGGCCCTGCCCGCCTCGGCTCCACCCGTGGTCACGCCGCCCGCGGCCGGCCCGCGCGCCTGCGTCCGATCCGGGTCCGCTGCGCCCGGCAGCCCCGGCCCGGTCACGGCCGGTCCAGCGGGATGCGGGCCCGGACGCGGAAGCCGCCGCCGAGCCGGCGCCGGGCGTCGAAGTCGCCGCCGTAGACCGCGACGCGCTCGCGCAGGCCGAGCAGGCCCCGCCCGGTGCCGCCCGGCCGCCGCTTCGCGAGCACGCCGGCCGCACCGGCCCCCGACCGTGCGTCCGCCGGCTCCCAGGGCTCCCCGGTGATCACGCTCGGCCCGCCGTTGAGCACCTCCACCCGCAGGTAGTGGTCGGTGTATCGCACCGTCACCTCCGTCTTCGCCCCGCCTCCGTGCCGCAGCGCGTTCGTCAGCGCCTCCTGGATGATGCGGTACGCGGTGACGTCGATCCCCGCCGGCAGCGGGCGCGGCGTGCCCGAGATCCGCACCTCGACCGGCAGTCCGGCGAAGGCGATCCGGTCGACCAGCGAGCTGAGCCGGTCGAGGCCGGGCGCCGGCGCGAGCCCGCCGACCTCCGGGTCCGGCCGCTCCGGCCCGCCGACCGCGCCGCCGCGCGTACCGCCGCCGTACGACTCCCCGCCGCCGTACGGCCCGTCGGCGCCGTCCTGGTCCGGTGCCAGCAGGCCGAGCAGGTGCCGCAGTTCGGTCATCGCGCCGCGTCCGGCCGTCTCCACCGCCGCCATCGCGGCCGCCGCCTCGTCCGGCATCGTGGCGAGTACCTCGCGGGCGGCGCCGGCCTGGATCACCATGACGCTGACGGTGTGGCTCACGACGTCGTGCAACTCGGCCGCGATCCGGGCGCGTTCGGCGGACACCGCGGCCCGCGCCGCGCTCTCCCGCTCGCGCTCCAGCAGCCAGCCACGCTCCCCCACCGCCCGGCGGTGCGCCCGCCGGGCCCGCACCAGCGCCGCCGCCAGCCACGCCGCGGTGACGCACACCGCCACCAGCGCGCCGACCAGCACGTCCGCCCCTGAAACCGCCACCGTCACACCCTCCCACCAGGTCCCGCGCCCGGCATCATCCTCCGGGACCGGCCGCGTACATCACCGGGTTGACGCCCGGCCGCGGTTACCTCCGGGGACGGACGCGGCCGGCCCGGCCCGCTCCTACCGTGAGGCCGTGACCACAGACCAAGACGGCACGCGGCGGATCGTCGTACGACTCGACCGCGTGCACAAGGAATACGGCGACGCCAAGGCCCTGGACGGCATCGACCTCGAAATACGCCAGGGCGACGCGGTCGCCGTCATGGGGCCGTCCGGCTGCGGCAAGTCGACGCTGCTCAACATGGTGGCCGGGCTCGACCGCCCCACCTCCGGCCTGGTCGAGGTGAACGGCCAGGACCTGGGCGGGCTCGGCGAGACCGCGCTCGCGCTCTTCCGGCGCCACCAGGTCGGCATGATCTTCCAGTTCTTCAACCTCATCGACGACCTGCCCGCGCTCGACAACGTGGCACTGGCCGCGCAGCTCACCGGCAGCTCCGCCCGGCAGGCCCGCCGCCGTGCGCTGGAACTGCTGGACGAGCTGGGGGTCGCCGACCGGCGGGACAACTACCCGGCCACGCTCAGCGGCGGCGAACGCCAACGGGTCGCCGTCGCACGGGCGTTGATGAACCGTCCGGCGCTGCTGCTGGCCGACGAGCCGACCGGCGCCCTCGACAGCCGCTCTGGCGAGCAGGTGATGGACCTGCTGATCGACCTCAACCAGATCGGCCAGACCCTGCTGATCGTCACCCATGACGCGCGCCTGGCCACCCGTTGCGCCAGCCGCCTGGTCGAGGTCGCCGACGGCCGGGTGGCCGCGCAGAGCACGCTGGAGCCGAGCCCGTGAGCGCGGTGTGGCGGGCGGCGCGCGCCGCGGTACGGCGGCGCAGGCTCCAGACGGTGATCATCGCACTTGTCGTCATGTGCTCCACGCTGACGACGGTGCTCGCGCTGTTGGTGCTCGACGCCGCCTCGGCGCCGTTCGACAAGGCGTTCGCGCGGCAGCGCGGCGCGCACGAGGTGGCGAGCTTCGATCCCGCGAAGGTGACGGACGCGCAGCTCGCGGCCACGGCCGGCCGGCCCGGGGTGCGTGCGGCGGCCGGGCCGTTCGCGCAGGCGGTACTGAAGATCCCCACGGACTGGCTGTGGATGGCGCCGGGCCCGATCACCGTGGTGGGCCGGGCCGACCCGGGCGGGCCGGTGGACGACATCGAGCTGCTGTCCGGCCACTGGGCCACCAAGCCGGGCCAGATCGTCCTGAACTGCCCTGGAAACGGTGCCCCCAACCCGCGCCAGCTGGGCACCCGCCTGTCGGTGGCCGGCCGGCCGACCCTCACCGTGGTGGGCTTCGCGGTGAGCATGAGCAAGTCCGCGGACTCCTGGGTCGCGCCGAGCCAGATCGCCGCCCTGCACCCGGCCTCCCGCCAGATGCTCTACCGGTTCTCGTCGTCGATCCCGTCCCGGCCCCGGTCGGCCGCGCACCTCGCGCAGGTCACGGCGGGGCTGCCCGCGGGCGCGCTGACCGGCTCGCAGTCCGCCGCCACGCTGCGGCACACGTTCTCCGCGCAGGCCGACAGCTACTCGTTTTTCATGACGATGTTCGGCGTGCTGGGCCTGCTGGTGTCGGTACTGATCGTCGGCAACGTGGTGAGCGGGGCGGTGGTGTCGGGATACCGGCACATCGGCGTGCTCAAGGCTCTGGGTTTCACGCCCCGCCAGGTCGTCGCGGTGTACCTGGCAATGGTGTCGCTGCCCGCCACGGCCGGTGCGGCCGTCGGCGCCCTGGCCGGACGAGCGCTGGCCCAGCCGATCCTGGGGGTCGCCTTCAACGGGGTGCTGACCGGGTCCGCGAGCCTTCGGGTCGACCTGTGGCCGGTGCTGCTCGGGCTGCTCGGCGTGCCGCTGATCGCGGTGGTGGCCGCGCTGGTCCCGGCGCTGCGGGCGCACCGGCTGTCCGCGGCCCGGGCGATCAGCGCGGGCAGCGCGCCGCGGACCGGGCGCGGGCTGCGCGTGCAGCGGGCGCTCGGCGGCACCCGGCTGCCGCGTGCGGTCAGCCTCGGCCTCGGCCTGCCCTTCGCCCGGCCGGGCCGCTCGCTGATGACGATGGCGGCGATCCTGCTGGGGGTCACCACGGTGACGCTGGCGACCGGCCTGACCAGCACCATGGCCCGGCTCGGCAACTCCTCTGACGGCTACAGCGGCCGGAAGGTGGACATCGAGGTCGGCGGGCCGGGACAGCACAGCCTCAGCGGCGCGGGCACGAAGCTGGCCGACTTCCAGGTAGAACAGCGGCTGGGGTCGCTGCCCGGTGCGAAGTGGGTCGCCGTGCGGGCGCTCGGCCGGGCGCGGGTGGCCGGGGACACCAGCGCCTCCTTCGTGAACTTCTACCGGGGCGCGGTGGGCGGCTCCACCGACGAGATCGTCAAGGGCCGCCGGCCGAGCGGTCCCGGCGAGATCGCCGCAGGCCCGGTCTTCCTCGACCGGCACGGGCTCTCCGTCGGCGACCGCACCAGCCTGGACGCCGACGGCCGTACGGTGCCGGTGCGGGTCGTCGGCGAGCTGTTGGAGGGCAACTCCAATTCGGTGGACTCCGACTGGGCCACCATGGCGGTCCTCGCCCCCGGCACCCGCGCGATCCAGTACACGGTCGGCCTCGCGCCGGGCGCCGACGGCGCCGCGTACGTCTCCGCGGCCAAGCGCATCGACCCGCGGCTGCGCCCCACGCTCAGCCGGCAGAGCGCGGGGGCGCCGGTCGTCACCGTCGTCGGCTTCTCGACGATCTTCACGGTGCTGCTGTCCGCCGTCACCGCGCTGGGCGTGTTCAACACGGTGCTGCTGACCACGCGGGAGCGGCGCCGGGACCTGGGCATGCTCAAGTCGATCGGGATGACACCGCGCCAGGTGGTGGTGATGACGGTGACGTCGGTGGCGGGGATCGGCCTGGTCGGCGGGCTGCTCGGCATCCCGCTGGGCATCCTCGCGCACCGGACGGTGCTCGACCACGTCTCCGTGATCGCCTTCCCCGCGTCGATGCGGGACGTGTGGCACGCGCCTCAGTTGGCCGGGCTGGCCCTGGCCGGGGTGGTGATCGCCGCGCTCGGCGCGCTCGTACCGGCCCGCCAGGCGGCTCGGCTGACGATCTCGCAGGTGCTGCACAGCGAATGACGGCCCGCGGTACGGCGGGCGCCGCTCCCACGGCGCCCGCCGTCCGGGTCGGCTCGGTCGTCACCCGGCGGCGCTCTCGTACGGCGCGGGGCGGCGTTCCGCCGTGGACGGGTCAGCGGTCGGTGTCGTCGGGGCTGTCGGCCCGGGTGGACCCGCCGCCGGCGCGCCCGGTCCCGCCGGTCCCGTCAGCCGGGTCCGACCGCTCGGCCTCCTCCGCCGTCTCCTCCGCCCGCTCCTCCCCCGCCGTCTCCGCCCCCGCCT
>NZ_JACEGK010000277.1:0-10316 GCF_056859195.1 Streptomyces sp. NH27 | reverse complement strand
ACGGGGGAACCCGAGAAAGGTGGTTGCGTAACTCTTTTTAGCGCTGTAGAGTTGTTGTCCTGAGGCCGGGGGCGGAAGCACCGACCCTGACCCCGAATGTCAACCCAACTCAAAGGAGAACTCCGTGATCATGAGATGTGCTACGCGGGCCCCTGGGCCGGGCCTGGAGTTTCTTTATGTAACGAGTAACGTGGTCAAAGTATGTAATCTGGAGTGGTTCTGTGACTACTGGTCACGCGAGGAAAGCTACAGCAGGATGCGCCGCAGAGTGCTATCTGCTGTCCTGCTCTTGGAGCCTGGATCGGTCTATCCCAGAGTATTCGGTGTCGGCGGGCGCGAGCCCATGGGGCATTCTTATGCAGATGGATACCGGTTCGTCCGCTACACTTCAACCATCTTCGGTTCTCCTAAACACACCGACGGTCCTCCAGCACGTTATCCATTTCAATTCTGGGAGCACGAACCAGAGGAGGGCGAGCCTCCCATGGAGGACTCACAAATCGAACGCATTCGGTTTCCCATCAGTTGAAATCGCGTGCGGGTACGGCAGCGGACCGGCGGGGACGCGGCACCCCGCACCTCCGCAACCGGGGGCGCAGCAGCGGCACGGAGGCCAAGGAGTAGGAAGGGTATTGTGTAACTCTTTTTTATGATCTCTGATTGCACCTACCGGTCGGCACTGCCCTCCAGACCGCCCCCGCAGCGAAGGGCCCTCTCCTTCGGCGGCTTCCCAGCCCCAGGAGACGCCGAGGATCGAAAGCACATGATCGCCCAGCGGTTGTCGCGACCGCTCCGCATCGTATGCGTCACCATCTCGTACCACCTCCACCAAGAACAGCCCCAGACCCACGACACCGAAGCCGAGACCCACCCGTAACGCACCACGCCAGCCCGGAAATAACACGCGACGCGCACCATCGGGCGACCACCCGCACAGCTGTCGAGCCTTCGGCGGTCACAGACGCCCTGGTCGAGATCAGCAAGCCCGACCGGCACCGCACCGGCGAAAGGCTCGGCGCGCGCCGCGCCACCTCAAAGGAACCGACGTGCCGCTCGACCTCACCTCACCCGGCAACTACGACCCCGACCCCCACTACCGGCGATACCTCCGGCCGGACGGAACGATTCACGTCGTGTGCGTGCAGGACTTCGACTACCGCGACTACGACATCTCCCGGTTCGTCGACGAGGACACCTTCCAAACCAGCGCGGAAGCCGAGACAGCGCCGATCTCCACCTGGCAGCTGGTCCACGCTGTAGAGCGCGGCGAGGACGAGGAGACGCGAGCGCCGGCCGCGCGGAACCTCGAAGCAGTCCGCCGCCACGTCACCACACCCGGACGCCCGCACGACGGCCGATGCGGCTGCCCGCGAACCCATAACTGCCCAGACTGCCACCAATGAGTGCGCTGGCGCCCCACGTGCTGCGCCGAACACCACCACTCCCCCGGGACCGCGTGGAGCACCCACACGGCCATCCCTGACACTACTTTGGCAGGTAGCACCATGCGCGAAGTCCAGTTCGACCACACCGACGGAAACGGCCACGAAGGACTGCTCATTTATACCGTTCCGGACGACACGGTAATCAGTGAAGACGACGCCGAGGCCGATGCCGAAAGCGCCAGCATGAAGGCAGGAACCTACCCGCCAACTTTCAAACCGGCGTAGCCAACTCGCTGCAGGCCTAGCCTCGAAGTTTCATGACGGTCCGCTGGCGGAGTCGGTGGACTGTTTTCGTGCCGTGGGTTGAGGGCGGGCAGGTTGAGGGCCCGAGTGTCGTCTCGGGGAGGCGCCGGGTTCCACTGCTCCGGTGTCGGGCTGCTGTCGTAGGGACGGGGATGTTGCTGGTCAGCCGGGGTTCGGCAGGAGCGCGAGCTGGTCGAGTGCGGCGATGATGTGGCCGGTCCAGGGCCAGTGCCGGGCCAGGCGGAGGGTCCGCCGGCGGCCGGTGGTGACGAGTTGTCCGGCAGCGGTGAACAGACGGAGCCGCAGGCGGCGGGGTTCCCAGAGCCTGGCCTTGCCGGTCAGTGCGAGCATCGGCATCCAGGCCAGCAGGTCGAGAGCGATCTGCACGATCTCCAGCCAGAGCCGGTTCTGGGCGGTGTGGTGCAGGGGCAGGTTGCGTAGGCCGGTGGCCCGGGCAGCGCGGATGCGGTCCTCCGCGCGGGCCCGCAGTCGGTGACGGAGTTCGAGTTCGGCGATCGGCCGGCCCGAGGTGTTGGTGGCGAAGCACGTCAGCCGCATGCCGTCCGCATCGGTGAGCCGCAACTGGGCCCCGGGGTGCGGTCTTTCCTTTCTGACGATCAGCCGCATGCCCTCCGGCCAGCCGTTTAGGACGTCGCCGGTGAGTTCGGCGACCCAGGCGCCGTCGCGGATCTCACCGTCCGTCTCGACGGCCGGTGCCCAGGCCGATGCCGGAACCTTCAGCACGTGCTGATGGACCTGCTCGGTGACCGTCATGCCGACCGAATAGGACAGCCATCGTCCCCGCCGGGCGAGCCAGGCGACGAAGTCGTGGGTGCCGCCCGCGGAGTCGGTGCGGATCAGGGTCCGGCGCCCGCGCCGGTACTTCTTCGGCAACTGGACGAGGGCCAGTTGGGTGGCGGTGATGTGGTCGGCTGCGGTGTTCGAGCCCGCGTTGCCCGGCCTGAGCAGGGCCGCGACCGGTTCACCGGTGCCGCCCGGTCCGTGGTCGACGAACCCCATCAGCGGGTGGTGACCGTAGGTTCGCTTCCACGTGGGTGCGGCATCTTCCTTGTCCGAGTGCGCGATCACCAGCACCCCGTCGAGGTCCACGGTCACAGTCCCGCCCGCATCAGGCGCTTCCCGGTCAGCCACCTGCCAGACCTGCTGGCGGACGTCGGCCCGCGCGGCACGGATGGCCCGCAGGGCCTTCTCCCCGGAGGCTGCGAGGGTGTCGATGAGGCGGGAGACCGTCGGGTCGGAGGCCACCAGCCCGAACACGGCCGGCTCGGCCCGCAGCATGGCGATATCCGCGAGGCAGTCCCCGCCCAGCGCGACCGCCAGAGCCACGTCCAGCAGGATCTTGCCCGGATCGTGCACCGCCCGAGGCCGCCGCCACGGCGCCAGCGCCGCTGATATCGCGGTGTCCAAGCCGGCCTTGCGGACGGTCTCGACCAGCAACACGCCCCCGGCCTGCGAGACCACCGACCGGCCACCGCCCTCGATGCGTACACACGGGTACGACCCGATACTCTTGTCGGGTAGCCGGAGTCCATTGCTGGACCCCGGCCCCCTCAGAACCGTACGTGCACGTCATCCGCGCATACGGCTCAAGCAAGCCCCAGGGGCTCTCAGGTGTGCAGAGTTTCCTCGCGGCCGTCCATGTACGGGCGTTGACGGCATGAGGCGTGGGTGAGGCGGAGTTGAACTCCATCCGGCGTCTTCGTCCCCTGGCAGGCGATGTGTTGGGTCTTGATCGCCTTCCGGGTGGTGCGGAGCCACTGCTCCCACTCCCTCGGGGACTGCGGGGACCGGTCGGCGTGCAGGAGCAGTTGCCCGCACCGATGGCAGCGGCCAGTCTGCGTCTTCAGTAGACGCATGGTGGCCCGGTCCAGCGGCAACGGGGCGCCCTTGCGACGGCGGTCGGCCCAGTAGTCGGCCAGCGCAGGGTCATCCGGGGATGCCTTGCCCTTGACCAGTTGATGCCGGATGATTTTCGTCCAGGCGAACCGAACCAGGTAGGTGCCGCTGTCGCGGTCACCGAACACCCAGTTGTCCTGACGTGCGGATTGAAGCGACCAAAGTACCGGCTCATGATCCAGTACCTCGGCTTCTTCGGGTGCCTGGGCAGCGCCCACCGGTAGGTGAGCTGCCACAGGTAAGCATCCAGCGAGGAGAAGACCTCTTTGGGCACCACCGTCCGGTAGTAGGCTGCCCATCCGCGAATAACCGGATTGAGCGCCCGCAGCACCGCCAGAGGATCCGCACCGCGAAGCGCACGGATTTCCTCCCGCAGTCTGCCCCGGATCCGCTTGACGGCCGCTTTGCTGGGCTTAATCAGCAGCTTGCCGCTTCGGTAACGGCGCACGTTGAATCCCAGGAAGTCAAAACCGGTTTCCCCGTGGACGATGCGTGTCTTGTCCTCGTTGAAAACCAGCCCCCGGGGCGCAAGCCACTCGGCAAGCTGTGCCTTGACCTGCTCAGCCGCAGCGCGGCTGTGGCACATCGCCACCAGATCGTCGGCGTATCTGACCAGCACAGGGGAGTTCGGCATGATTTCTCCGGCCCGTCGGCCCGGAGGGTGATACCGCACGCCCGCAGCCGTCTCCATCCCATGCAGTGCGATATTCAGCAGCACGGGGCTGATCACGCCGCCCTGGGGAGTTCCCTCCTCGGTCGGTGTGAACCTCCCGCGTTCCACGACCCCTGCCTTCAGCCATTGCCGGATCATTCCCCGTGCGGGGAAAGTACCGAGCCCGGCCAGAAGGTGGTCGTGGTCGATGCGGTCGAATGCCGCCGCCAGGTCCGCGTCAAGGATCCACACGCGCTGCGGGTTCTTTCCGCTGAGCGTATTGAAGATGACCCCGATCGCGTCATGGCAGCCCCGGCCCGGACGAAAGCCGTACGACCTCGCCTCGAACCGGGCCTCCCACTCAGGTTCCAGCGCCGCCGACACACGGGCCTGATGAGCCCTATCGATGACGACGGGAATGCCGAGCGGGCACCGCTTGCGTCCCCCTGCCTTCGGGATGAACACCCGCCGCACCGCGCGGGCCTGCCAGTTACTGCCGCGCTGCTGGATGAAGCGCACCAGTTCCGACTTGCCCGAGGCGGTGAGTACGACCTGATCGTCGATCCCCGCCGTTTTGCGTCCGGCGTTGATCTCCGTCACCCGCCGCACGCTGACCAGCGTGTTGCTCAGGTTCCGGAGCATCAGCTTCTGCAGGTTCCTGACCTTCGCCAGGTCACCTTCCTTCGATGCCGTGAAGATGCGTTGGCGCAGACGGCGTACGTCTTTGTCCGCCTGGTCCCAGTCGATGCTGGGCCAGTCCACGAAGCCGCCCTCCGGTCCGTTCACCACGGCCGGAGCCGGGGCGTCCAACTTGTCCTTCGGTGCTGTCGTTGCTGTCATCGTCCCTCCTCACAGGCTCACCCGGCTCACGTCAGCGTCCTTTCAGACTCGGACATCGGTCCGTATCCGGCGAGTTGGCCGAAGCGACGACGGAGAGGCCGCCACCCATAACTGCCTCGGTTTCCTCCGGCCTTTCGGCATGCCGGCCTTCGCTTCCTGAGCCGTCCTGTCCCGCTGGGAACATCAGCCTTCCTCACGGTCAGCCCACCGCCCGTCCGGCATGGACGAGCGGCTTCCGTCGGGGTTTCCACGTTCCGCACGCATGAGATGCGACCGGGGTTGGGTGCCCTCTATATCCCGGGGCGGCGGTGTCCTCCCGAGCGGCGTGAAGCGACCGCTCGGCGCCTGCCGCGTTCCAGCGGCCTGCCCTGCACCCCGCTGCCGCTTCCCACCGGCGGGGCTTTCTCTCACGAGACGTCATCGAGGGTTCACGGTTGTTCACCCGTCCGGTCTTCCCCTCGCCTGTTGCCCTCGGGTGGAACGAGGGCACTTGGGCTTCTCCCCGGAGCTTCACACCCCGCCGTTACCAGCGACGCATGTCCAGGTGGGGACAGGTCAACGGACACTGACCCGGGGCTACTCTGTTGCCGACGCCATCGCCGACCCCCTCTCCAATGCAGCCCACTCAACACACGCGACCTCGTGTCGCACCTTCACCTGAGAAGTGCCTCCGGCTGGAGCAGGAACAAGGACCTCGACAATCCTCATTCTTGCTGGTCAGAGGCACTTTTCGCTTACTTGACCACCCGTCGGACGGCCCGCTTCATGAAAGCGCGAGGTTAGCTCCACAGCCTCGCGTCGGCCTTCACCGCCGACCACATAGCGGTTCGCCCTCCACGTCGAGCTGCTGCGGTTGGATCGTGCACAACGGACACGGGGACTTCGGGCCCGCGGCTCCCGGGAAGGGGGCACACCGCCACCGACGTCTACCAACACACCCGCAATTCCTGACCCACCACCAGGGACACAGCATGAGCATGCGCCGCATCCTGTTCCAGGCCCCGGCCACCGCCGCCCTCAACGTCGACCTGCCCGACGGCGTCACCGATCCGACCGCCATCCAGGAAGCTGCCAAGGCGTAAGGCGTCGACTTCCCCACCCTCTGCAACGGCTGCGAGAGCCACGTCGACCTGTCCGACGAGTGGAAGCCCGCCGCCATGGACGGCGAGCTACTCCCCGGCCCGGGCGACGGCCAGGTCGTGGAAGTTCTCAGCACCGCCATCGAGCAGTTCTTCGCCGAGGTCGACATCGAGACCTTCGAGTACGACGACTTCGGCCACACCCTCCTCAGATTCCTCAAGCGCGCTGGCCACATCGCCTGACCCGCGCCCCGGCACCACGTGAAGCCCCCGAGCGACGATACTCAGGGGCCTACGCGTGTGAAGCGCCAATGACCTGCGACGACCGACCCGACCCTCATGATCATTGGGGCATGTGTCGCTGCAGGCGTAGCTACGGGGTGGTGCGGCCCGGGGGTGCCGGTCCTGAGCGTTCAGTGCATGGCCCCTTGGGCGCGGCCGTCCAGCCACCCGGCGAGTTCATCGTGCCCCGCTTCGCGAGCGTCGTGGGCCGTGTACCGGGCGAGTTCGTGGTCCAACTGCCTCAGGAACCGGCGAAGTTCCTCGGACTGCTCCGGTTCGGCGCAGCGCCAGAGCCCGTCACGGGCGTCCCGCCAGGCGAGCACCAGCCGATGCCCTCTGGTGCCCGCCTGGTGGTCCGCACGATGCTCCCAGCCGTGAGCGAAGGTGTACCGCCGGCTCCTCAGCCACGCGGTCCCGGCGGCATCGGCCTTGTACTGCGCGAGCGCTGCGGTGAAGCCTTCCGATGCGGCGGCGAACACCCGCAGCAGCTCGTCCCCGGCGGACTCGTCGTCGCCGTTCCGTGGCCCCTGGGCGAAGTCCAGGAGGTCGTTCTCCGCGGTGGTCTGCTGTTCGAGGGCGGCTTGGGGGGTGGTGTCGAGCAGCATGCTTCCTCATCGTCTGGTGCGGGTTCGGAGGACCCCTCGGGGGCGATGAGGTGATGCAGCACCCAGCGTACCGGGGCGGGGAAGGTGTCAGGCGTTAGCGTTCCTCGGGGTGTCGCCGGTGTGCGGAGGCTGGATGACGTCGGGGCGGCAGTGGTCGAGGCCCCAGGGGATACCGGGGGCGGCGTCGAGACGGGCAGTGTCGGCGTCGATAAGACCGAGTTCCATGAGGTGGAGGAGCGCCGTGCCGACGGCGCCGCTGATCGTCTCGGCCATCGTCTGTTCGGGGTGGTAGTACGGGCCGTCGGGGCCCTTGACCCAGATGGTGGCGACGCGGCGGCCGATGTTGGTCAGCCCATAGTGGGTGCTGTTCTCGGTGGTGTCGACGGGGATGCGGGGCCAGTCCAGGAACTGGGCGGCGGGGAGCGGGGGCTTGGTCACGTGTCGTCCTGGTTGTGGATCGCGGCGGCGTGCCGGCGCGTGGCGGGGATGTACCTCCACCGCCGGCGAAGGCGATGGCGGGGCGGAGGGCGTACCGGCATCGAGGTCATCGACATCGGGGCCGGGGCGGTCGGTGGCGAGATGTCGGCCTTGGCCCTCCAATACCTCAACGACCTGTGCAGGGAGACGTTTCGCCGACGGAGGCGTCGATCTTGCAGGCCGGGTCCGACTCGGTGCTGGCGCGATGAAGGTTGCGCACTTGGTCGGAGGTCGGGGTCTTGGACGTGCTGGCGCTGGAGCTGCCGGCGTCAGCGGCCTGCCAGTTCCATCCGCTGCTGGCCGGGTCTGTGACCCAGGAGCGGACAGCGGCGTAGCCGCCGCAGGGCTGGCGCCGCGCGGGCCGGCACGGAGGCGGTTCCGCCCGGGCCGGGCCGGTGCAGCACAACGGCGGCCCTGCCCCGGAAGCGGCCTCCGACCGCATCCCGCGCCGTGTGGCGGCCCGGCGGCCAGCGCGCGGCGGTACATGCGGGATGGCGGCGCGCCCGAGCCGAAGAAGGGCAGCGCGGCCGACAGTACGGCGGAAGCGCGGCGCGGTTAGGGCTGGCGCAGACAGTTCGGTGCTCCGTCACCGCCGCGTGCATGCCGGTACGTGTCGCTGGCGGCGGCGATGAGCGAACGCTCGCGAACCAGATCGGCGTGGACCGATACGTCGCCTGGAGGTAGCAGGTCCAAGGCGCGGTCGATGACCGCCAGGCCGTCGTTGTACCGGCCGAGTTGGCGCAGTGCGCTGGCCTCCCGGAAGAGCACGATCGGGTCCGTACGTCCAGCGAACGGCGGACGGGCGGCAAGCCAGAGAATGCGCTCGGCTCGCCTGGGGAGGTTGTGTCCGAGCCACAAGCCGTGAAGGAGCACGTGCAGGGTCTTGATGTGGTCCTCCGCCTGGTCAAGGACCTCGTCCATGACGGTGATGCCTGCGGGGTCGGACTGCCCCAGGAGTGCGAAGGCGTGAAGGGCCCGGCTGTAGCAGTCCAGCCCCATGCGAGTGGTAGGGGGGAGCCGTTCGACGAGTGCCTGGAGGGTGGGGCAGCGGAAGTCGTATCTCAAGGCGCTGAAGTACAGATGGCGGTAGCTGCGGGCGGCTCTCGAATGGTGGTCTCCGGTGGCGGCCTGCTCAGGAGGTACCAGGTCGAGAACACTGTGGCCGGCAGCTCGTGCAGCCCATGCGACATCTGCGCAGACTTCGGCCGATTCCCGCCAATCGGCCTTGAGGGCGTCCAGATCGGCGGCCAGTTGGGCGGGCCAGTGTGCCTCCTCCAGGTGCGAGGTAGCTCGGGCCCGGATGCTCGCGAGGAAGGCGGCACGGCCGGACCGGGAGATCCTGGAAGGTGACGGGCCCTCATGGTCGCTGGAGACGGCTCTTGGGGTGTCCACGTGATTCTCGCTCTTTGGTGCGGGTTTCTCCTCTTGTGTTGTCCGCTGATTCCGTCGCGGGGGTGCCGAGGGCACGGTACGGGCCAACGCTTCTCTTCTCCTTGGATCGCGAAAGTGACACCCATACATGGGTGCGAGGCACGGCCCGTGTGACATCGCGCGGCGGTCTTTTCCACCCCCGGAGCGAGCAGTTCGAGGCGGAGACGGCAGGAAGGGGGAACGCGGGGTCGTCGCTCCTGGCTGGTGGCGATCTTGCTGATCGCAGGTCGGTTGGCGTACCGCGGGATGACGGTGCGGCGTAGGCCTGCGATCAGCAAGGTCCAGTGCCTCGGTCTTCCATCGGTTGGCGCCGGCCGCGTCCGCGTGGGCGGTGGCGACGTCCTCCGTGTCGTAGGGGTCCGCGGGCCGCCGCTTCTCCGGGCGCAGGCCATGCAGGCCGCCTGCTGCTCAGTCCAGGCGGGAGAAGTCGAGGTCCACCAGGACCTCCTTCAATTCGATGTCCTCGTCGCGACAGAAGCTCCGAAGCTCGTCCCACATCTCGGGGACGCCCTCCAGAGCACCGGAGAGCAGGGACAGTTGTCCGCGGTCCTCGTCGTACTCCTCGTCGTGGAGGTAGACCATCTCGGCCTTCTGGAGCTCGCGTACGACGCTGAGCAGCGTCGTACGGTCCGCCGAGAAGCGCCTCAGCACCAGTTCGAAGTCCGTGGTTTCCTCGTGCACCACGAGGGCGAGGACTTGTCGGGCCATCCGCGTGAGGCCGCCGACACGCCCCGCGAAGCGGTTGATCAGTTCGAGGATGGCCTGTTCGTCATCGGGATCCTGGTCGGCTTCCTCCCAGGCGAAGAAGCGGCGCATGGTGGTGGCGGGCCGGACCAGGGAGCCGTTGACCGTGTCGCGGAACTCGGCCTCGATGTCCTCGACCGTGTACCGGTACTTGGCCTCATGCTTCTGTTTGACTGCCCGAAGGTACTCGACGGTGTAGTCGTACCGGGTGACACTGCTGTCGATCAGGTCGTGATGCACCCCGCACAGCAGCATCAGGTTGTCGAAGTCCCGCAGCTGTTCGACGTCGTTGCCGTCCCAGGCGTCGTGCCGGGCGCTGCCGGGCTCGGCTCCGACGATGTGGGCGATCTTGCCGACCCAGGCGCCTTCATCCGTGACCAGCCGCGTTGAACAGTGCGGGTCGCCCCAGGCACATTCGTTGCCGGAGAACGCCCACAGCCGGCGCGCGACGCCGGACACCGGCTCCTTGCGGTTCTTCTCGGAGCCGTTCGTCCGCTTGGCCACAGCCCGCCTTCCCTTCGCCCTGACGACAACGCGCGGCGTAGTCCGCCTGGTTGAGGTGGGGTGGGGCGCGTGCTGGTTGTGCAGCTACTACCAGCGC
>NZ_JACEGK010000276.1:0-10322 GCF_056859195.1 Streptomyces sp. NH27 | reverse complement strand
CCCTCAACCTCTACGACCAGCTCTCCGCCTACGCCCCCAACGTCCCGGCGCCTACCTGCGGATCTCCAGCGACCGTTTCGGCCTGGAAGCCGGCGTGGAACGCCAGCACGACGACGCCGAAGACACCCGCGCCCGCCTGAACTGGGCCCCATTCGCGAAGATCTACCGCGAGAACGACACCTCCGCCTTCAAAAAGCGCAAGGTCATCCGCCCCGACGGCTCCATCGACTGGGTCGTCATGCGCCCGAAGTTCCGCCAACTCCTCGCCGACCTGTCCACCGGAGTCATCAATGGCGTCATCTTCTACGACCTCGACCGCCTGGTCCGTCGGCCCCGGGACCTGGAAGACCTGACCGACATCGTCGAGTACGTGAAGCGACCGGTCCTGGGAGCCACCGGCGGCCACATGAACCTGATCAACGACAGCGACCGGCACATGGCCCGCATCATGTGCGTGATGGCGCTGAAGTCGTCGGAGGACACCTCCCGCCGCGGCCGCCGGGACCCGTTGTCGGCGGCGTTTCCGAACCTGTGCGCCAGACAGTCACACTCCCGGGCGAACCAACTGGACCGCCCGACCATCGACACGGAACACTGCGGCACCGGGGCCTCCTGGCGTTGCTCGGTGATTCGACACCAACGAGCTGTTCAAGAGGCCCCATCTCTATGCGCCGAACCCTTCGCAATCACCCAACCGGGAACCCCCGTTCGAAGCGCATCTCCCAAACTCGGAACGACAACAGCGACTGAGGAGCGTGCGGCCGGGACAACCAACGGCGGCACTTCGAAGTGGAATCGGATCGAGCACCGGCTGCTCTCCCCCATCACCATGAACTGGCGGGGAAGGCCCCTGACCAGTCATGAAGTCACTGTCCAGAGCATCGCGGCTGCCACCACCAGGACAGGTCTGACCGTGCACGCCGAACTCGACACCGATCCGCGCCGCACCGGCACCCAGGTCAGTGAGGACGAGATCGCCGCTCTGCCGATCACCCGGCACCGCTTTCACGGTGACGGGAACTACACGCCACACCGAGACCTGCGACCTGGTCCTGACCGCAGCCTCGGACACCGACGGCGCCCCCGCGCCCTGCAACCCGTCGACACGACGGCGAGCAGCGAGCTCGTGTTCTTCCAGCAGTCCGGCAACAGACGGCATCCCGGCCTCGCCGGCGAGGGACAACCCGGCGGGTCACAGCTCCCACCGAATCACCGATCTTATGCCTGACCAGCGAAAACGCTGCCGTCACGTTCGGAACGACAACAGCCACTTTCGACCCGGCCCGGCGATCCGCTCCGAGCCGGCCTTCCGGAGCGGCTACCAGCGGCGGCGCGGCGGGATCGGGTTGAGCTTGGCGGCAAGCGCCGAGAGGAAGGCCGGGAGCTTGTCGACCATGGCTTTGGGGACCGGGGTGGTCTGGACGGTGCCCCGCCTCATGTCCTGGACGACGAGGGCGTAGGTGCCATCCTCCTCGACGAGTTCCGCGGCGAAGAGCAGCGTCCGCGTGGAGGTCTCCATCACAGCTCCTGCGCTCGGGTGTCGTTGAGCCAGGCGGTCCATGCCTTGGTCGCCTGCTGCTCGTCGGTGCCCTCGGCGAACAGGTGGTGGCCGAGCCAGGTCGGCACCTTCCAGGTACTGCCGTTGAAGAACCGGTACAGGGCGTCCGGGCCGCGCAGGCCGACGAAGTCGGCGCTGAGCCAGTCGACGACCACCTCCACGGGGTCATGGTCCGAGCCAGGTGCGAGGAGGGTGAACCGGTCGCCGACGGCAGCGTCGTCGGCGAGGCCGAGGCGTCGGCGCAGGGCGGCGAAGTCAGCCGGGTCGGCGGTGGGTTCGGGGTGCGCCGCCCTGACGTAGACGGCGGGGCGGCCCGCGAAGTGCCGGAGGTACTCGGCGAGTCCGTGCTGGTAGAAGTCGACGTGCTTCTCGGCCGCGTCCGACTTGGCTTCCCAGGCCCATGCCTCGTCGACGACGCCCGTGTGCACCCAGTGGATTCCCATCCGCAGGTGGCTCGTTCGGCCACCGGCCGGCTCGATGTGGTAGCTGAGCGTGTTGGAGAACCCGCCGTCCTGGGTCGCCCGGAGGGCGAAGTGCCGTGGTGGCTCCCAGGCCAGGACGGTGGCGTCGCCCCGGGTGGCCTTCCCGCCGGCGCGCGGCTCGATCTCCATCGGGTAGAGCCAACCCAGGTTGCCGGCGCCGGTGGCCACCGCGTCCCAGACCTGCTCGGGCGTGGCGGGCAGGTCCTGCTCCCGGCGGACCTCGAACTCTCGGGCCATGGTCGGTACTGCTCCTTCGTCGTCGTTCACGGTCAGAAGGCGAGCGGGAGGATGCTCAGCCGCCGTTGCAGCGGGTTGAGCCGCCACTCCAGCGCTGCCCCGTCGCTCAGCCGCAGCTCGGGCAACCGGCGCACCAGCGTGCCGACGGCCACCTCCGCCTGAAGCTTGGCCAGCGGGCCGCCGAGGCAGAAGTGCGGACCATGGCCGAAGCTCAGGTGCCGGTTGCCCGGGCGGGTCAGGTCGAGCCGGTCGGGGTGTTCGAAGCGCTCGGGATCACGGTTGGTCGCGCCGAGGAACAGGTACACCAGCTCGCCCTCCCGGAGCCTCCGTCCGCCGATCTCCAGATCCTCCGCGACGACCCTGACGACCGCCTGGGTCACCGTGTCGTAGCGGGCCAGTTCCTCGACGGCGCCGCGGATCAGGCCCGGGTCCGCGCGCAGCAGGGCCAGCTGGTCCGGGTGGCGCAGCAGGGCCAGCACGCCGTTGCCGATCAGGTGGGTGGTGGTCTCGTCGCCGGCGGTGATCAGGATGAAGCAGGTGGCCAGCAGTTCCGAGTCGGTGAGCCGGTCGTCCTGCGTCTGCGTGGCGACCAGGGCACTGATCAGGTCGTCGCCCGGTTCACGCCGGCGCTGCCGGATGAGCCCGGACAGGTAATCCTCGTACTGTTCGATCGCCGCCTCGGACTTGTCGATGTCCTCGCTGAGCCGGCCGAAGCGGCGGAACCAGCTCTTGACCTGCGGACGGTCCTCGTCCGGGATGCCGAAGAGCTCGCAGACGACCGACATCGGCAGCCGAGAGGCGACCGCCTCGATCAGGTCCATGGTCGGCCCGGCCGCGACCGCCTCGTCGATGAGCCGGTCGACGATCCGCTGGACACCGTCGCGCAGGGCCTCGACGCGCCGGGCGGTGAACGCCTTGTTGGCCAGTTTGCGCAGCCGGGCGTGGTCCGGCGGGTCGGTG
Source organism: Streptomyces sp. NH27 (assembly GCF_056859195.1). Classification (NCBI taxonomy): domain Bacteria; kingdom Bacillati; phylum Actinomycetota; class Actinomycetes; order Kitasatosporales; family Streptomycetaceae; genus Streptomyces; species Streptomyces sp. NH27. The sequence continues at coordinate 7,085 of NZ_JACEGK010000276.1, read as the reverse complement.
TTGGTCATCACCCGGCCGAGTCGCTCGGTGAGCCGGCTGAGGGCTTTGAGGTCGCCGCCGAGCGCGCTGTAGGCGCGGGTCATCCGGTCCCTGTCGTTGGACAGCCGCAGGTCGCCCAGTGCCGCCTCGACATCGGCGTACCGGGTGAGGTACCAGATGCCCTGCGCGCTGCGGTGGACCGGGTCCTCGCGCCGCATGCGGGCGTAGAACGGGTAGGGGTCCCGGCGCGCCTCGGGGGTGAGCAGAGCCGCGGCGAAATCGTCTGGCCGGGCGGGGGCCGCTACGCGGGCCCCGCCCGGTGTTTCGGTGGAGGTCACGTCGGCCGCGCTACCGCTGGGCGTCCATGGCGTCGGCGAGGCTCTTGGGACGCATGTCGGTCCAGGCCCGCTCGACGTGCTCCAGGCAGGCGGCGTGGGTGTCGGGTCCGTGGGCGACTGTCCAGCCGGCCGGGATGTCCGCGAACTGCGGCCAGAGCGAGTGCTGGTTCTCGTCGTTGACGAGGACGAGGAAGGTGCCGTCCTGGTCGTCGAAGGGGTTGGTCACGGGTCAGTCCTCCTGGTGGGAAAGGGTGGTGTCACGGGCGTCACCGGTGGTGTCGGCGATCCTGGCGGCCAGGATCGGTCCGATCTGGGCCAGCGAGCCCGCTTTGGTCATCTGGTCGTGCCGGGTGGTGATCTCGTGCGATTCGATCCGGCCCGCGATGTATGGGCGCCAGACCTCGGGCCCGGCGTCGTCGTGGTCCCGGTCGATGGTGGAGTTGAACAGCAGCAGGTCTCCGTCGTACCGGCCGGGGACGAAGTCGACCGCCAGCTTCGCGTTGTTGATCATGATCTGGACGATCACCTCGACCTGCCGCTCGTTCAAGCCGGCCAGCGCGCTGCCCCGCCGGTTCAGCACCTCGGCGACCTCGGCGTAGGTGATCTCCCGGTCGCCCAGCTCGTCCGGGTCCACGTCGAGCACCCCGACGAGTACGTCCCGCACGGTGGGCACCGGCTCCTCCTCGAACCGCACGTCCTTCACCGGGTAGGCGTCAAGGATCGCCAGCAGCGCGGTCCGCTCGCCGCGCGCCTGCAGTTCGCAGGACAGCGCGTGGGCGATCAGCCCGCCGGCGGACCAGCCGAGCAGCAGGTACGGGCCCTCCGGCTGGATCTTCTGAACCTGGTCGGCGTAGTCGGCCGCCATCTCCTCGTAGGACCTCGGCAGCGGTTCGGGCCGGCCGAGGCCGCGCGCCTGGAGAGCGTAGACCGGGTGTTGCGGGCCGAGGTGGTTCAGCAGCCCGCTGTACGACCAGCTGATCCCGCCGCCGGGGTGGACGCAGAACAGCGGTGTGGCCGTCCCGGTCGAACGCAGTGGCAGCAGGACGTCCAGCGCGTCGGCCGGATCGTTCATGGCCAGGCGCTCGGTGAGCCCGGCCACGGTCGGCGCCTCGAACAGCATGCGCAGCCCCAGCTCCAGTCCGAGGGTCTCCCGGACGCGGGAGGCCAGCCGGGCGGCCAGCAGCGAGTGCCCGCCCAGGTCGAAGAAGCCGTCGTCGATGCTCACCTGCTCCCGGCCGAGGACTTCGGCGAACAGGCCGCACAGCAGCTGTTCCTGCGGCGTCCGGGGGCCGCGTCCCGCGTCCCGTGCCCCGTAGTCGGGGGCCGGCAGGGCAGCCCGGTCGAGCTTGCCGTTTGCGGTCAGCGGCAGCGCGTCCACGGTGACGAACGCCGCCGGCACCATGTAGTCGGGCAGTTCGCGGCGCAGCCGGCCGGCCAGCTCGGCCGTCTCGGGTGCGCCCTCGGGCGCGGGCACCAGGTAGGCGACCAGCCGTTTGTCCCCCGGCCGGTCCTCACGGGCGACCACGGCCGCCTGGGCGACGCCCGGGCAGCCTGCCAGGACCGCCTCGATCTCTCCGGGCTCGATCCGCAGACCGCGCAGCTTGACCTGGTGGTCGACGCGTCCGGCGAACTCCAGCGTCCCGTCGGGGAGCCACCAGGCAAGGTCGCCGGTGCGGTACATCCGGCTCCCGGCCGGCCCGTACGGGTCGGCGGTGAAGCGCTCCGCCGTCAGGCCGGGTCGGCCGAAGTAGCCGCGGGCCACGCCCGTCCCCGCGAGGTACAGCTCGCCGACCGTGCCTGTCGGCACCGGCCGCAGCCGGTCGTCGAGCACGTAGGCGCGCATGTTCGCCATCGGCGCGCCGATCGGCACGCTCGAGGCGTTCTCGTGGAGCCCGTGCACCGGATGGCAGGCGGCCAGGGTGGTGGCCTCGGTGGGCCCGTAGCCGTTGACCACCTTGATGCCGGGGCACGCCGCGAGCACCCGTGCGGCGGCGGCCGGGGAGACCACGTCGCCGCCGGTCCACACCTCGCGTACCCCGGCGAGCAGGCCCGGTCGCTCCTCGGCGACCAGCCGGAACAGTCCGGCGGTCAGCCACAGTCCGGTCACCCCGTGCGTGGTGATCGTGTGTTGCAGCAGGTCGAGGTCGAGTTGCTCGGGCGGTGCGACCACGACCCGGCCGCCGTTGAGCAGCGGCACCCACAGCTCGTAGGTCGAGAGGTCGAAGGCCGTCGGGGAGTGCATCAGCACCCGCTCGTGTCCGCCGCCGCGCCACTCGGGGGTCAGCGCGAGACCCACCACGTCCCGGTGGGTGACGGCCACGCCCTTCGGCCGTCCGGTCGAGCCGGAGGTATACATGATGTACGCCAACTGCTGTGGTTCGCAGGGGACTTCGACGTCGGACGGGTCGGCGGTCGCGGACTGCGCCAGTGCGGCGAGCACCTCCGGGGTGAGCACCAGGGCGGCTCCGCTCTCCCGCATGATCAGGTCGATCCGGGAGGAGGGGAAGCGCGAGTCCAGCGGCAGGTAGGCGCCGCCCGCCTTGATGACCGCCAGGATCGCCACGACCAGCTCGGCCGAGCGGTCCAGCATGACCGCGACCGGCGTCTCCGGCCGTACGCCCTGGCGGATCAGCGCCGTCGCCAGGCGGTCGGTCCGCAGGTCGAGTTCCGCGTAGGTCAGTTCGGTGCCGCCCGCCACGACCGCGACCGCGTCCGGGGTGGCCCGCACCTGGCGGGCGAACAGCTCAGGCACCGAGGCCGACGGCAGCTCCGCGGCCGTGTCGTTGAACCCGTGCAGCAGCCGGTGGCGTTCCGCGTCCGACATGAGGTCGATCCGGCCGATCGGCCGGTCCGGGTCGGCGGCCGCCGCGCGCAGCAGGCGGGCCCAGCGCTCGAAGAGCAGTTCCACGGTGGCCGCGTCGAACAGGTCGGTGGCGTACTCCACCGCGCCGACCAGTCCGTCCGCGGCGCCGTCCGGGCGGAACTGCTCGGCGAGGCTGAACGTCAGGTCGACCCGCGCGGTCCCGGTGGGCGCCTCCAGGTGGCCGGTCTCCAGCCCTGGCAGCGCGAACTCGCCGAGCGGCGCGTTCTGCAGGGCCAGCATGACCTGGAAGAGCGGGTGGTGGGCCAGTGAGCGCACCGGGTTGGCGACCTCGACCAGGTACTCGAACGGCACGTCCTGGTGGTCGTACGCGGTGAGCGCCTTGTGCCGGACCCGGCCGAGCAGTTCGGCGAAGCCGGGGTCGCCACCGGTGTCGGTGCGCAGCACCAGGGTGTTGACGAAGAAGCCGACGAGGTCGTCGAGCGCCTGGTCGGTTCGGCCGGCGATAGGGCTGCCGATCGGGATGTCCGTACCGGCGCCGAGCCGGGTGAGCAGCGCGGCGAGTCCGGCCTGCAGCACCATGAACATGCTGGCGCCGCGTGCGGTGGCCAGCTCCCGCAGCGCCTGGTGCAGTTCGGGGTCCAGCCGGACCACGACCCGCTCGCCGCGCTGGGAGGCGACCGCCGGGCGGGGCCGGTCGGCGGGCAGCTGCACCTGCTGCGGGATGCCCGCCAGCTCCTCCTTCCAGTAGGCCAGTTGCCTGGCGAAGAGGCTGTCCGGGTCGGCGGCGTCGCCGAGCAGGTCGCGTTGCCAGCCGGTGTAGTCGGCGTACTGCACCGGCAGCGGGGACCACTGCGGCTCCTCGCCCCGGCAGCGCGCCGCGTAGGCCGCGGCGAGGTCGCCGGACAGCGGCCCCATCGACCAGCCGTCGGCGGCGATGTGGTGCACCACGACCAGCAGCACGTGCCGGTCGGGGGCGAGCGCGAACAGCTCGGCCCGGATCGGCGGCTCCGAGGCCAGGTCGAAGCCGCGCCGGGCCGCGTCCGCCAGCCGCCCGGCCAGCCGGCTCTCGTCGAGCTCGACCACCGGCAGCGCCGGTTGTGCCTGCGCGGTGTCCAGCACGACCTGGTGCGGGACGCCGCCCGTCTCGCGGAAGACCGTCCGCAGGCTCTCATGCCGGGCGACCACGTCCGCGAGTGCGGCGTGCAGGGCCGACCGGTCGAGGCCGCCGGTCAGGCTCAGCGCGAGCGGCATGTTGTAGGTGGCGCTCGGACCGTCCATCCGGTGCAGGAACCACAGGCGGCGCTGGGCGAAGGACAGCTCCACGTGCTCCGGGCGGAGCCGGGCGGTCAGCGCGGGCCGCGCCCTTCCGGAACCGTCCAGGCGGGCCGCCAGTCCCGCCACCGTCGGGGTTTCGAACAGGGTCCGGACCTCCAGCTCCGCGCCGAGGGTCGCCCGGACCCGGGAGGCCAGGCGCGTCGCCACCAGCGAGTGACCGCCGAGGTCGAAGAAGCTGTCCTCGACCCCGACCTGCGCCAGCCCGAGCACCTCGGCGAACAACTCGGCGAGGAGTTGCTCCTGCGGGGTGCGCGGAGCCCGCCCGCCCGCGGCCCGGCCGAGGTCGGGGGCGGGCAGTGCGCGGCGGTCGAGCTTGCCGCTGGCGGTCAGCGGCAGCGCGTCCAGCGCCACGAACGCCGACGGGACCAGGTAGTCGGGCAGCCGCCCGCGCAGCCAGTCGCGGAGTTCGCCGAGGAGGGCGCCGGTGCCGCGGCCGCCGATGGGGCGGTTGGTCAGCGACGACAACGCCCGGCCGGTGACCCCGGCCGACCGGTACGGCTCGACCGGGGAGCCGTGGAGCGTCCGCGAGTCGGCGAGGACCACGTCCACGGCGTCGTCCGCGGTGGCCGACCAGGTGACGGCCACCACGCGGCCGAACTCCCGCCCGAGGGCGTGGAAGTCCTCCGGGTCGGGGAGGTCACTCTCTTCCGGGGCGTGCAACCGCTCCAGCAGCTGCGCGAGCGGCTCGTTCCCGTCCTGCACCGCCCGGGCCAGGGCTGCCTCCCGTACCACGCGCCGGTTCGGGACCCCGGTGATCCGCACCACCTCGGCGGGCGGCTGGGCGAACAGCTCGCGCAGCCCGGCCGGCCCGGTGACCTGCCGCCCCCACGCCAGCTCGACGGACCGGCTCGGGGGCTGCGGGGTGACCGGCGGGTTGTGCAGCGTCACCTCGTAGCGGTAACGGGTCAGTTCGTTGTGGTGGCGGCCCCGCTTGACCGCCACGGCCACCGCGCCGATGTCCGTGCCGTGCTCGCGCAGGACGGTGAAGAAGTCCGGATCGACCAGGAGTTCCTTCTCCACCCTGACGGCCTGCTCCACCGCGCGGCGCACGGCCGCGCGGTCGGCGCCGTCGGCGCCGTCGGCGGCCCGGTGCAGCTGGACGGCAGTGGCCAGTGGGCGCAGCAGCCGCAGGTTGCGGACGTCGCCGATGAAGAGTGCACCGCCGGGGGCGAGCAGGCGCATCAGCTTCGCGATCACGTCCGCGAGGTAGTCGGCGGACGGGAAGTACTGCACCACCGAGTTGATCACGACGGTGTCGAACTCCCCGGCCGGCAGTCCGTCGGTGTCGTGCGCCGGACGGGTCTGCAGCACCACGCGCCCGGCCAGCCGCTCCTCCCCCGCCACCTGGGCGGCCAGGGCGTCGATCGCGGTGGCGGAGAAGTCGGTCGCCCAGTAGCTGTCGCAGTGGGGTGCGATCCGCGAGAGCAGCAGGCCGGCGCCGACGCCGACCTCCAGTACCCGGCGCGGACGCAGGGCCAGGATGCGGGCCACGGTGGCGTCCCGCCACTCCCGCATCTGCTCCACGGGAATCGGGCTGGCGTCGTAACTGCTGTTCCAGCCGACGAAGTTGTCTCCGAAGGCCGCTTCGCCGGGGGCGATGGGCAGGGCGTCGTAGATGTCCTGCCACTCCTCCACGTGGTCCGCTTCCAGCCCGCTGTCCCGGGCAGTGTCCTGGCGCGGGACGACGTAGCCGACGAGCCGGTGGTCCTGGGCGAGGACGGCGGCCTGGGCGACGGCGGGGTGCTCGGCGAGCGCGGCCTCGACCTCGCCGGGCTCGACGCGGAAGCCGCGGACCTTCACCTGCTGGTCGGCTCGGCCGACGTACTGCAGTTGACCGTCGCCCAGCCGTCGTACCAGGTCGCCGGTGCGGTACATCCTCCCTCCTTGCCCGCCATCGGGCAGGAGGGGCCCATCGGATCCGAACGGACAGGCGACGAACCTGCTCGCGGTCAGGTCCGGCCGGTTCAGGTAGCCGCGCGCCAGGCCCGCGCCCGCGACGTACAGCTCCCCCGTCACGCCTTGCGGCACCGGCTGCAACCGGTCGTCCAGGACGTACACCCGGGTGTTGGCGATCGGTCGCCCGATCGGCGGCATGCCCGCCCCCGGTGAGAGCGGGTCGCTCATGGTCGCGCACACCGTGGTCTCGGTCGGGCCGTACGCGTTGATCATCCGGCGCCCGGGCGCCCACCGCTCCACCAGCTCCGGCGGGCACGCCTCACCCGCCACCACCAGCGTCGACACGGTCACCGCGCCGTCCGGCAGGGCGGCGAGTACGGACGGGGGGACCGTCACGTGGGTGATGTCGAGGCGCGGGTCGGTCAGCGCGGCGAGCGGATCGGCCGCGGGGGGCAGCACCAGGGTGGCGCCGCGCAGCAGGGCGGTGCAGATCTCCGACACCGAGGCGTCGAAGCTGGGCGAGGCGAACTGGAGCACCCGGCTGTCGGGTTCGACCGCGAAGCACTCGATCTGTCCGGCGACCAGGCTCGCCACGCCGGCGTGGCTCACGACGACGCCCTTGGGGCGGCCGGTCGAGCCCGAGGTGTAGATCACGTAGGCCGGATGCCGGACATCGAGCACGACCTGCGGATCGGTGTCCGGCCGACCGGGGG
>NZ_JACEGK010000275.1:0-10327 GCF_056859195.1 Streptomyces sp. NH27 | reverse complement strand
GCGTATATGCCGTGCGTGCCGGGTGCGCCGTCCGCGCGGGCCGTGCTGTCCGCGCTGTCCGCGCGGGCCGTGCCGCGCGAACTGTCCGCGCGGTCCGCGCCGTTGTCAGGAACGCCGCCCGCGCACGGTCCGCAGGGCCACCTGCCGGACGAGGAGCGCGGTCACGAAGGCGAGACCCGCGGCCACCGAACCCAGCAGGAAGGCGTCCCGAACGCCCTCGGCGACCGCCGCCTCGTACACCGCGCGCGCCCCCGGAGCCAGCCGGTGCAGACCCTTCGCGTCCAGCCTGGTCTGGCGCAGGCTCACGGCGCCGCCGGTCCGCTCGGTCATCACCTCACGCACCCGGTTGTTGAACCGGGTGCCCATGAGGGCGACACCGACCGAGTTGCCCAGCGTGCGGAAGAGGGTGATCGACGCCGCGGCGACGCCCACCTCCTGGAGGTCGACGCTGTTCTGCGCGACGGTCACCACGTTCTGCCCCAGGGAGCCCATGCCGGCGCCCAGCAGCGCCATGGACAGCTCGACGGTGAGCCGGGAGGTCGCGGTGTCCACCCGGGCGAGCATCAGCGCGCCCAGCAACATGGCGGCGGAGCCGCCGATCTGGAGGACCCGGTAGTTGCCGGTGCTCGCCAGGAACCGCCCGGAGAACTGGGAGACGACGACGAGCGAGCCGAGCATCGGCAGCAGCAACAGGCCGGAGCCGACCGCCGAGGCACCGTTCACCGCCTGCTGGTAGAGCGGAAGATAGAAGACCGCGCCGTACATCACGAAACCGTTGGTGAAACTCAGCACGGACATCAGCGTGAAGTTGCGGCTGCGGAAGAGATGCGGCGGCAGCACCGGCTCGGTGGTCCGGGACTGGGCGAGGACGAAACCGGCCAGCGCCGCGACGGAGACGGCCGCGAGCACCAGGATCGTTCCGGAGCGCCAGGCGTAGTGCACTCCGCCCCAGGTGAGCACCAGGACGAGGGAGGTGATGCAGACGACCAGCAGGAGCGCGCCCACGTAGTCGATGTGCGCCTCCCTGCGCCGGCTCGGCACCCGTACCAGACGGGCGACCAGGGCCAGGGCGACTGCGCCGAGCGGCAGGTTGATCCAGAACGCCCAGCGCCAGCCGAGGCCATCGGTGATGGTGCCACCGACCAGCGGGCCGACGATCATGGAGAACACCATGACGCTGCTGATCATGCCCTGGTACTTGCCGCGCTCCCGGGGCGGCAGCAGCTCGCCGATCACCGCCATCACGCAGACCGCGACCCCGCCGCCGCCGAGCCCCTGGACCGCGCGGGCGGCGATCAACTGCCCCATCGTCTGGGCCAGTCCGCTCAGGGCCGACCCGGTCAGGAAGACCGACATGGCCACCATGAGCCACCGCTTGCGCCCGTACATGTCGCCGAGCCGGCCCCAGACGGGGGTGGAAGCCGCGGCGGCGAGCGTGTACGAGGTGACCGCCCAGGACAGGTGCTCGACGCCGCCCAGGTCGCCGGCGATCGTCGGCATCGAGGTGGCGACGATGGTGGTGCCCAGGGACGAGGGCAGCATCGCGAGCAGCAGCGGGATCAGTGTGAGCCGCATACCGCGCCGTGGACCTTCGCGCGATATTGCCTCGGCCTCACCGGTCATCACGCCCACGGGCGCCACCTCCAGTCCGAAACGCCTTGCCCGACAAGCGATCTGGCGCGACGGACACGGGAAGCCCGGCGGCCACGAAGCGGGCGGGCCATGAAGCCCGGCGGCGCGTTCCGGCGCCGGGGACCGCGATGGGTCCGCGCCTGGTCCGCGCCTGGTCCGCGCTGGAACACGGCCGAGTGGCCGCGCCGTTCAGCCCGTGCCCAGTCTGAAACCCACCCCGCGGACGGTGACGACCCAGCCGTTGCCGCCGAGCTTGCCGCGCAGGCTGCTGACGTGCGTGTCGATGGTGCGGCGCGACCAGGAGTCGCCCCACACCTGTTGCAGGAGTTGCTTGCGCGGGACGACCGTGTCCGGCTGGGACGCCAGCAGGTACAGCAGGTCGAACTCCTTGCGGGTGAGGGCGATCCGCTCGTCGTCCACGCTGACCTCGCGCGAGTCGACATCGATGTGCAGGCGTCCCCGGCGGATGTCCCGTTCCGCCGCCGGCTGCCAACGGGTGCGCCGCAGCACCGCGTCCATCCGGGCCATCAACTCGCGCAGCCCGTAGGGCTTGGTGACGTAGTCGTCGGCTCCCGCGTGCAGGCCGAGCACGCAGTCGAGTTCGGACCTGCGGGCGGTGACGATGATGATCGGGACCCGGCTGACCGCCCGCATGGCGCGGCACACCTCCAGGCCGTCGAGGTCGGGCAGATCGAGATCGAGCAGGACCATCTCGACGTCCTCGTACGCCTGGAGGGCGGCGCTGCCGTGCCCGACGCCGACCGGGTCGTGACCGTGCCGCCGCAGCTGGGCGGTCAGCGACCCGGCGCGATCCGCGTCCGCGTCCACCACCAGGATGCGCTGCCCGGCCGGTGCGGCGGCCGCGGGCACGGCGGGGGGGACGGGGCCGCGGGGTTCCAGCAGTGTCCGTGACGGAATCTGGCTCATGCCTTCCCCATGGAGTGTGCGCTCCTCGCCGCGCGGTGGCGGCCGGCCCGGTCCCGGCGCAGGACCTATGGATGAGTCGCGCCGTCCTCCGGTTCGGTGCGCGAGACGGCCAGCGGCTGCCCGGGGTTGAGGACCCACGCCGAGTCGTGCCGGGTGAAGCCGACCCGCGGGTAGTAGCCGCTCGCGGCGGGCGCCGAGAGCAGGATGACCTTGGCGTCCGGGGCCTGCTGCCGGGTCGCCTCCAGCAGCGCGAGGCCCACCCCGGACCGCTGGTGGCGGCGCACGACGGCGATGTCCGACAGGTAGCTGACGTAGGAGAAGTCGGAGATGCTGCGGGCGATACCGATGAGCGCGCCGTCCGCGTCGCGGGCCACGACGACGAGGTTCGCCTCCCGCACCATCGTGGCCATCCGCTCGCGGTCGCCGACCGGCCGGCGCTCGCCCAGGCCCGAGGAGTGGTAGACCTCCAGCACCTCGTCCAGGTCGAGGTCCCGCCCCTCGACCCGTTCGGTCTTCCAGTCCCGTTCAGTCTTCTCGCTCATCGAGCTTCTCCAATCGCCGGCGTATGACATCGTGGTTGGTCAGGAAGCGCTCGGGCCGCGGTTCCTCCCGCAGCGTGATGCCCTCCTCGGCCAGGGTGTCCGTGAAGGGCCGCCCGGTGCTGGCCGTGCGGTTCGCGGCAGCCTGCGCCGAGCGGTACGCCCGCTCCCGCTCGGTTCCCTCGCCGAGCAGGTCGAAGAGGACCGCGGAACTGTGCACGAGCCCGCCGGTGCGGTCGATGGCCGCCCTCATCCGGTCGGGGTGCACCCGCAACCCGGCCACCAGGTCCGCGGCCTTCGACGCCTGGAAGTGGCCGACCGAGAGGCTGTCGGGCAGGATGACGCGCTCGACGGACTGGTGGGCCAGGTCCCGCTCGTGCCACAGGGCGACGTTCTCCAGCGCGGCGGTCGCGTAGCTGCGCAGCAACCGCGCCAGGCCGCACAGCCGCTCGCTGGTCGTCGGGTTGCGCTTGTGCGGCATGGCACTCGACCCCTGGTAGGCCGCGGCCCGCCCCTCCTCCACCTCGGCCACCTCGGTGCGCTGCAACAGCCGCAACTCCAGGGCGATCTGCTCGACGCAGGCCCCCATGGCCGCCACCGCCTGGAGGAGTTGAGCGTGCCGGTCGCGGGCGACGACCTGGCTGGGGGCCGGTTCGATGCCCAGCCCCAGCGCCTGGCACACGTAACTCTCCACGAACGGGTCGATGAGCGCGTACGTCCCCACCGAGCCGGAGATCGTGCCCACCGCGACGGCCTCGCGGGCCGCGGCCAGCCGCCGCAGCGAGCGGTCCACGGCGAAGGCGTGGACGGCGAGCTTGTGACCGAAGGTGGTGGGCTCGGCGTGCACCCCGTGGGTGCGCCCGATCATCAGGGTGTCCCAGTGTTCGAGCGCCCTGTCCACGAGTACCCGGCGCAGCCGCTGCCCGGCCGCCGTCAGCAGGTCGGTGGCCCGTGCCAGGGTGTGGCCGAGCGCGGTGTCCACCAGGTCGTAGCTGGTCATGCCGAGATGCACCCAGCGCGCCGAGGAGTCCGGCATGTCCTCGCAGTACGCGGCGAGGAACGAGAGCACTTCGTGGTCGCGCTCCTTCTCGAACTCCGCGACCCGCTCGGGGAGCGGCACCGGCGCCTGGCGGATGTCCCGGATCGCGTCCTCCGGCACATGTCCGAGCCGTACCTGCGCCTCGGTCGCGAGGATCTCGACGCGGACCCAAGTGGCGTAGCGGGCCTGGTCCGAGAAGAGTTCCGACATCTCGGGCAAGGTGTAGCGGGGGATCATGGAATGACCTCGTCTCCGGTGGTCCGTGGGGCTCGAACGGTCGGTGGGTCCCGAACGGTCAGTACACCTCGAAGTACTCGCGCTGCTCCCAGTCCGTGACCTGGCCGTCGTCGGACCCGGTCGTGGCGCACCAGTTCTCGAACCGGCGCAGTTCGCTCTCCTTGAGCTTGACCAGGCACGCCTTCAGGGGGGCGCCGAGCAGCTGGTCGGCGCGGCCGGCGCGGAAGGCGTCGAGCGACTCGGCGAGGGACTGCGGCACGAACTCCGGCGCCGCGCCGTCGGCCCGCGGGCCCCGTCCGGTGTCCGCCGCCCCGCCGAGTCCCTCCAGGCCCGCGAAGAGCTGCCCGGCGATGGCGAGGTAGGGGTTGGCGCACGGTTCCGCGCTGCGGTTCTCGATGTGCGCGCCGGTGCCGCCACCGACCATGCGGAGCATGGCGCTACGGTCCTCCATGTGCCAGTCGACCCGGGTGGGCGCCAGGGAGTGGCGGGGGCCGAGCCGCCGGTAGCCGTTGACCGTGGGCACCGACAGCAGGAACAGCTCCCGGTTCCAGGCCAGCAGCCCGTCGGCGTACGCCTTGGTCTCCGGGGACAGTTCGCCGGCCGGTCCCTCGGCCGCGAAGAGGTTGCGCCCGGTCGCCGTCTCCCGGACGGACTGGTGCAGATGCCAGCCACTGGGGTCGAAGGAGTCCAGGAGCGGCAGCGACATGAAGGTGGCGTGGTGGCCGCGCTGCGCGCACCACCGCTTGGTGACGGTGCGGAACAGCAGCATCGCGTCGGCGGTGTCGAGCGCGGACATCGGGCTGAACGTGCACTCGACCTGACCAGGACCCGACTCGTGCTCCATCGAGCGCAGCGGCAGCCCGAGTTCGAGCAGGTGCAGCGCCAGCGGGTCGGTGATCGGGGCCACGGAGTCGTAGCGGGCGTCCAGGTTGAACTGGTAGCCGGCGTCGACGGCCGCAGCCCGGGGCGCGCGGCCCTGGCGGCCGAAGCCGTTGCCCGCGTTGCCCGGCTCGGCGTCGAGCAGGCGGGTGAGGTACCACTCGACCTCCAGCCCGATCACCGGTGCGTAGTCGCGGCCGGCGTACTCGGCTTCGAGCCGGCGCAGCACGGCCCGCGAGGACAGCGGGTGCGTGCTGCCGTCGCGCAGGTACTCGTCGCCGATCACCCAGGCGGTGCGCGGCTGGGTGCCGGGCAGGATCTGGAAGGTGAGCGGATCGGGCACCAGGACGAAGTTGCCCGCGCCGGCGATCTCCTCCACGCCGATGCCGGGCTCGCCGAGGAAGTCGACCGCGACGGCGTGGCCGGTGTCGAACACGAAGGGCCCCGGGCTGAAGTTCATGCCGTTGCGCAGCACCGAGCGGAACGTGTCCGCGGTGAGCGTCTTGGAGCGGGCCAGCCCGTGCGGGTCCGGGAAGACGAGGCGTACCAGATCGACCTCCCCGAGACCGGCCTCGATCCGCTCGGCGACGTCGAACTGCTCATCGCTCCACAGTCCGTGGTCGGTGACGAACGAGGGACTTCCGACGCTGTCCTCGGCGGAGACGGAGCGCCATGACCGGGTGTACACGGCTCACAGGGTCCTTTCGGTGGCGGCGACCAGCTCGTGCTGTGCGCGGGGTGAGGGCAGCGGTCCCAGTTCGGTTTCCAAGCGGCGGGCCGCGGTCAGGACCAGCTCGTCGGCCCCGACGGGGCCGACGAGTTGCACGCCGACCGGCAGCCCGGCGGAGGTCAGCCCGGCCGGCAGGGTGACCGCGGGCTGACCGGTCAGGTTGAAGGGGTAGGTGGCCGGCGACCACGCCAGCCAGAGCAGGTCCCGGGGATCGGCCGCCCAGTCCGGCCCGATGGCCCGCACGTCGAACGGCTCGACGGGAACGGTGGCCATGGCCAGCAGCCCGTAACGGGCCATGACCGAGCGCAGTTCGACCCGCGCCGCCTGGCGCACCTCCTCGGCGCGCATCACCGCGGCGCCGGTGAGCAGGCGCCCGTAGCGGACGATCTCCAGCCGGCCCGGGTCGCACAACTCCTCGTCCTCCGGCGCTGTCCCGGCCGCCTCGGAAGCGGCCAGGATGTCGACCAGGGCCGGGTACAGGTCCTTGCACCGCACCTCCACCGGCTCGACCCGGTGACCCAGGTCGGCCAGGGCGGACCTCGCCCGCTCCGTGACCCGGCGGACCTCGTCGCTGGTGCCCTCCCACTCGATCCAGCCGATCCGCCGGGAGCCGGTTCCGGCGGCCGTCTCGATCGAGCCGAGCCCGGAGTCGGGGTCGGCCGGGGGGGGGCCGCGGACCGCGGCGACCAGGGCGGCGGCCTCGGCGACACCGCGGGCCCGCATGCCCTGGTGGGACAGCCGGTCCACGCAACCGGGGACGTACGGGATGAGCCCGTACGACGGCTTGTAGCCGACCACGCCGCAGAATGCCGCGGGGATCCGCACCGAACCGGCCCCGTCGGTGCCCAGGGCACCGTCGCCGAGCCCGGTCGCCACCGCCGCGGCGGCCCCGCCGCTGGAGCCGCCGGCGGTGCGCGTGGGGTCGTAGGGGTTGCCGGTCGGCGGTGCGACGCGGCTCACGGTGGAGGCGCTCCAGCCGTACTCGGAGGTGGTGGTCTTGCCGACGACGACGGCACCGGCCTCCCGCAGCCGGGCGACGGCCGGGGCATCCGCGCGCTCCCGCCGGTTCACCAGGAACGAGCCGCGGGCGGTCGGCAGATCGCGGGTCTGCAGCAGATCCTTCACCGAGACCGTCACGCCCAACAGCGGTGCCCCCTGCCAGGCTTCGGTGCCACGCTCGCGGATGCGCCGGTCGGCCTCCTCGGCCGTCCGCAGCGCCTCGTCGCCCGCGACCGCGACGAACGCGCCCAGGGCGTCCTCCTCGTGAATGGCGGTCAGCACGGACTGGACGTGCTCGACCACGGTGGTCTCGCCCTGGCGCAGGCGTTCCCGGAGAGCGCCGAACCCCTGGGCCGTCATCGGATGCTACCCGCGGGGCCTGACCGGACCGCGTCGCCCGCGTCGACACCGGCGATCTTCCGCCCGTGCCACTCGGCGTCGAACGCGGTGACCGCCAACGGCACTCCCTCCGCGGCGAGTTGGGCGGCCAGGCCGGTCGCCCGGGCGACGAACGCCGACACCCGGTGGGCGACCAGCAGGTCCCGCTCGTCGAACGGGGTGCCCGCGCAGCGCAGCAGCCGCAGGTCCACGAAGCCGTTGAAGACGCGCCCCGCCACCTCGACGGACTGCGGCGAACGGATCGAGAACCGGACCTTGTTGGTGACGTGGCCGTGGTGGTGCTGGTCGGAGAAGAACGCGATGTCGGGGATGGTGGGCGGCACGAAGTGGTCCCGGGCCAGCACGGCCGGGTCCCGGGGCAGATTGCCGGGCACGAAGTGCCAGGAGTTGTACTGCATGCGGGACGACATCGCCCAGGCCGCGTCGGCGAGCGTCGCGGCCGAGCCGCCGAAGTGGGCGCGCGCCTCCGGCCTGGGCACCACGCAGCAGAAGTAGCGGGTGATGTCCCAGTCGCAGATCTCCGCCCAGCGCTCCGCCTTCATCCGGTCGATGAGTTCCGGCAGCGCACGCATCCCGCGGCTCATGGCGAAGTCGGCGCGGAACACCTCGGTGCAGGCCGCCACGGTCTCGTACACCAGCGACTCCAGGCCGGTGCCGAACTCCCCGTGCGGCTCGGCCAGCCACCGCGGCGGCGTCGCGGCGTCCAGGCCCAGTTCGGCGAGGGTGGCGCCGGCCAGCGGCAGGCGTCCGGCCAGCCGTGCCGCGAACTCCGCGTCCCGGGCCCGTACCTCGTCGGTCTCGGCGGCCACGCGTTCGATCTTGTGCATCAGCGCGCCGTGGATCTCGCGGTAGAGCTGGGCGGTACCGGTCACCTTCCGGCGGCGGGCGCCCAGCGCCTCGGCGAGTTCCTTCAGGTCCGCCATCCGGTGCGACCCGGCCGGGGCGATCAACTCGCCGCCGGGGACGGCGTTGTAGGCAAGCCGCACGCGCTCCAGCATGGCGGCGACGTGGTCCACGCTGAGCTGGGTGCTGTTGGCCTCCTCGACCCGGCCGAAGCCGGCCGACCGGACGAGCAGGGTCAGGGCGATCAGCATCTGCACGTCGCTGTCCGACCACAGGTCCAACGGCAGCCCCTGGAGGCCGCTGAGCACGCAGTCGGGGTGCCCCGGCCACAGGGTCTTGCCGGTGATGGTGTTCTGGTCGCGGAAGTTCGTGTACTGCCGGTCCTCCTGGTACAGCACGAACGGGGCGGTGCGCAGGGCGGCCTCTTTCGCCTGCTCGACCAGCTCGTCACGGCCCTTTCCGCCCTGTTCCTCCAGCCACTCGCGGCAGTCGGCGAGGGACCGGGCGGTCCGGGCGGCGGTCCGGCCCATCTGGTCGTGGTAGGCGCGGGCGGCCCGCCGTGTCCACGGCACCCGCAGTACCCCGCCGACCAGTTCGGCCCGGTCGAGCGGTTCCTGCGAGGGGGCGCGCAGGACGATCCGGCCGCTGGTGGCCAGCCCCAACTCACCGAGGAAGACGGGCTCGTCGTGGGCCGGGTCGATGGCCGCGTCCGCGTCCGCGTCCTCGTCCTCGTCCGCGGGCGAGGACACCGTCCCCAGGCCCTGCGCGGGGCCCGTCTCTCGCCAGGTCACCCCCCACAGCGCCATGACCGCGGCCTCGTCCGAGGAGCTCAGCGCCCGCAGTTGGACATCCCCGGGCACATGTCCGTCGAGGCCGAGCAGGATGTCCACGGCCGCCCGCAGGTCCCCGGCCGCCCGTGCCCGCTCCCAGACCCGGTCGAGCAGTCCGGGGAAGCCCGCGCCGGGCTCGCGCCGGCGGTCCGGACCCGGGGCGGTTCCCGCGGGCGTCCCCAACCGGGTGGGGCGGCGGCTGATCCGCTTCCTGGCGTTGACCGCGCGACGGCTCTCGCGCTCCGCCGACCCGGTCACCGGGTCTCCGCGGAGAACTCGACGAGGTTCCACAGGCTGTTGTCGGACGGGCTCCAGTCCTCGTCGACGTAGATGCAGTCCACGGGGCACTCCAACACGCAGGCGGGGCAGCCCGAACACAGCTCGGGGATGATCACGACGTCCAGGCCGCGGTCGACGATGGCACCGAACTCCGCGGGACAGCCGCGCAGGCAACTGTCGCAGGTGATGCACTCGGTGGTCTCGATACGGCGCGGCGGCTTCCGCCAGTTGCTGTCGCGAGTCCGCGCGGCGATCCGCTCGGAACGGGCGGACTGGTCCGCCGGCAGTGCGTTCTCGCTCACGGGCACTCACCCTCCGGGTCACTTCGAGACGTCGGTCACTGATGTCCACACATGCTTGCGGTGCTGTCTGGACCACCCGCTGAGCTTCGGTGGTGGCGGGCTCGACCGGCGTGTTCAACCGGCCGCGGACCGGGTTGAACAGCGGGGACTGAGGGCTACCGTCGGCCCTGGCGACAAGCCGGGACCCGACGACGAACAGGAGACCCACGATGCCTCCCACACCGGCGCCCAAACTCATGATGTTCCTGGCGTTCAAGCGCGACGCCGAGGAAGCCCTGGAGTTCTACACCTCGCTGTTCGAGAACTCGGAGGTGCACCGGGTCGTCCGGGCGCGCGCCGGGGAGACGGGCTGGGAAGAGGGCACCCTGCAACACGCGCTCTTCACGCTCGACGGGCAGACGTTCATGTGCACGAACATGCCGCCGCCCGGGGCCAAGGGCTACGAACTGGCGTCGTGGGACGCGTACGCCTTCTCACCGGCGACGGCGATCTACGTGCAGTGCGAGACGGCGGAGGAGTTCGACCGGTTCTACACGGCGCTGTCCGAGAAGGGCGAGGTCATCATGCCGCCGGACGGCTACGAGTTCAGCGCCAAGTTCACGTGGCTGACCGACCGGTTCGGGGTCTCCTGGCGTATCAACCTCGCCCCGTCCCGCCGGGCGCGCAGGACCTGACCGCCGGCCGGCCCGGCC
>NZ_JACEGK010000274.1:0-10331 GCF_056859195.1 Streptomyces sp. NH27 | reverse complement strand
CCCCAAGCCCCCAAGTCCCGCCCCAGGCAACGACAGAGCCGAGGAGAGATGACCACCGCCACCGTAGAACGGGCCGAGCGCCCCGGCCGCCCCGCGCGGTCCAAGGAGCCCGGGCCGGGCCTGCTGAAGTCGATCGCCCGCTCGTGGGACAAGCACTGGTACGCCTGGGCGATGGTCGCCCCCGTGGTGATCGTTCTCGGTGTCCTGGTGCTGTACCCGCTCGGATACGGCGTCTACCTGTCCTTCACCAACGCCACCGCACAGAACGTCGCCACCAATATCGGCCCCGTGCACGTGCCGGCCAGCTACCACTTCGTCGGCCTGCACAACTACTGGCAGATCATCTCCGGCCAGGACGGCGACTTCTACCCGCGGCTGGAGTGGACGGTGATCTGGACCGTCGCCTGCGTCGGGATCACCTACTCCGTCGGCCTGGGCATGGCGGTGCTGCTCAACCGGCCGATGCGGTTCCGGCTGCTGTACCGGCTCGCGCTGATCCTGCCGTGGGCGGTGCCCGCCTTCGTCGGGGTGTTCGCCTGGCGGCTGATGTTCAACTCGCAGTACGGCGTCTTCAACGACATCATCAACGTCGTCGGGCTGCCGTCCCAGGACTGGCTGGGCACGCCCTTCGCGCAGAAGGTCGCGGTCATCATCGTCAACGTCTGGTGCGGCGTGCCGTTCATGATGGTGGCGATCCTCGGCGGCCTCCAGTCGATCCCCAACGAGCTGTACGAGGCCGCGGAGATGGACGGCGCCTCCCCGTTCCAGCGCTTCACGAACGTGACGGTGCCCGGGCTGCGCCCGGTGACCAGCACGGTGATCCTGCTGAGCACCGTGTGGACGTTCAACATGTTCCCGATCATCTACCTGCTGCTGGGCAGCAACACCAGCGGCGACACCGACATCCTGGTGACCTTCGCCTACGAGAAGGCGTTCGTCGGCATCTCCGACTACGCGAGCGCGGCGTCGTACGGCATCGTCATCCTGCTGATCCTGGTGGCCTTCTCCACCTTCTACCGCAGCCGCATCAAGACCGAGCAGAGCTGAGGAGCCGTCACCCATGAGTGCCACCATTCAGCGCGGCCGCGGCCGCGGACCACGTGGCCGCGGGCAGCGCGGCACGGGCGCCTCGCTCGCCCTGCACGCCACCTTGATCGCCGCCAGCGCCATCGCGGTCTTCCCGGTGCTGTGGATCGTCTTCATCTCGCTCGGCCCGGACAGTGCCTGGCAGCAGCCCGGCCAGGTGATCCATCACCTGGGCCTGGCCAACTACCGGTTCGTGCTGCTGCACAGCGACTTCCCGCACTGGATGCTCAACTCGGTGATCGTCGCCGGCGCGACCATGCTGCTCGGCGTGTTCATCGCGGCCAGCGCCGGCTACGCGATCTCCCGGATGAAGTTCCCCGGCCACCGGCAACTGATGTGGGTCTTCCTGGTCACCCAGATGTTCCCCGTCGCGGTGCTGATCGTCCCGCTGTACAACCTGATGGCCCGGCTGGACCTGCTCGACAGCTACCTCGGCCTGGTGCTGGTGTACTGCACCATCGCGGTGCCGTTCTGCGCGTGGATGCTCAAGGGCTACTTCGACACCATCCCGCGGGAGATCGACGAGGCGGGCCGGATGGACGGCCTCAGCCCGTTCGGCACCTTCTGGCGGCTGATCCTGCCGCTGGCCCGGCCGGGCCTGGCCGTCACCGCGTTCTACAGCTTCCTCACCGCGTGGGGCGAGGTCGCCTACTCCAGCCAGTTCATGAAGACGCACTACACGCTGGCCGCCGGGCTGCCCACGTACGCGTCGAGCATCCGCGCCAACTGGGGTGCGATGACCGCCGGTTCGGTGCTCATCGCGATACCCGCGGCCGTCGTCTTCCTGCTCGTCCAGCGGCACCTGGTCACCGGTCTGACGGCCGGCGGCACCAAGGGCTGACGCACCTCGTACCCCACCGGCCCCACCGGTACGCGTCCCGCGCACCGGCCGGCACGTCCTCGTACGCACGGACCCGTACGCCCGACGGACGCAACGCCGCACGTCCGCACGCCACTTAGTCGTTCCCCCGAACCCCAAAGGGAATCAATGAGCCAGCACCTCACCGACGCGCCCAGCACCGCCGCCGCGACCGACGCAGACGCCGGGCGCAGAGACTGGTGGCGCGACGCGGTGATCTACCAGGTCTATCCGCGCAGCTTCGCCGACGGCAACGGCGACGGCATGGGCGACCTGCCGGGCATCACCGCCCGGCTGCCCTATCTGCGGGACCTCGGCGTCGACGCGGTGTGGCTGTCGCCGTTCTACGCCTCCCCGCAGGCCGACGCCGGCTACGACGTCGCCGACTACCGCGCGGTCGACCCGATGTTCGGCAACCTCACCGACGCCGACGACCTGGTCCGCGCCGCGCACGCGCTGTCCTTGCGCGTCATCGTGGACCTGGTGCCGAACCACTGCTCCGACCAGCACGAGTGGTTCAAGCAGGCGCTGCGCGAGGGCCCCGGCTCCGCGGCACGCGACCGCTTCCACTTCCGCCCCGGCAAGGGCGAGCACGGCGAACTACCGCCAGGCGACTGGGAGTCCATCTTCGGTGGCCCGGCCTGGACCCGCGTCACCGAGCCGGACGGCACCCCCGGCGAGTGGTACCTGCACCTGTTCGCCCCCGAGCAGCCGGACTTCAACTGGAACCACCGCGCGGTGCACGACGAGTTCCGCTCGGTGCTGCGGTTCTGGCTGGACCTGGGTATCGACGGCTTCCGGATCGACGTCGCCCACGGCCTGGTCAAGGCCGAGGGCCTGCCCGACATCGGCCACTCCGGACAGGTGGCGCTGCTGGGCACCGCCGCGATGCCGTACTTCGACCAGGACGGCGTGCACGAGATCTACCGGGACTGGCGGCGCATCCTGGACGAGTACGGGCCGGTGGGTGCGGCCGGCGGCCGGGAGCGGATCGCCGTCGCCGAGGCGTGGACGCCGACGATCGAGCGGGCCGCGCTCTACCTGCGCCCCGACGAGCTGCACCAGGCGTTCAACTTCGAGTACCTGACCGCCGGTTGGAGCGCCGGCTCGCTGCGTGAGGTGATCGACCGGTCGCTCGACGCGATGGGCGCGGTCGGCGCGCCCGCGACCTGGGTGCTGTCCAACCACGACGTGACCCGGCACGCCACCCGGCTCGGCAACCTCCCGCCGGTCAGCGCCGGGCAGACCCCCGAGGCGCCGCCGACCCAGCTGCGCACCCCGGGTGACCGCGAGCTCGGCCTGCGCCGGGCCCGCGCGGCCACCTTGCTGATGCTGGCGCTGCCCGGCTCGGCATACCTCTACCAGGGCGAGGAGTTGGGGCTGCCCGACGTCACGGACCTGCCGGACGAGG
This sequence comes from Streptomyces sp. NH27, assembly GCF_056859195.1. Lineage (NCBI taxonomy): Bacteria > Bacillati > Actinomycetota > Actinomycetes > Kitasatosporales > Streptomycetaceae > Streptomyces > Streptomyces sp. NH27. The sequence goes on along the minus strand of NZ_JACEGK010000274.1, from coordinate 6,975 downwards.
TGCGTCAGGACCCGTCGTTCTTCCGCGCGGCCGGGCAGGACGGCTTCCGCGACGGCTGCCGGGTGCCGATCCCGTGGTCGGGCGGCTCGGCGCCGTACGGCTTCGGTCCGGTCGAGGGCGGGCCGAGCTGGCTGCCGCAGCCCGAGCAGTGGGCGGAGCTGAGCGTCGAGGCGCAGACCGGCGATCCCGAGTCCACCCTGGAGCTGTACCGCGCCGCGCTCGCGGTGCGCCGCGACCACCCCGCGCTCGGCGCCGGCACTGCCGTGACCTGGCTCGACGCGCCCGAGGGAGTGCTCGCCTTCCGTCGTGACGCGACCGGCGGCGCCTTCGTCTGCACCATCAACCCCACCTCGTCGCCGGTACGCCTGCCCCGGCCGGGCCGGCTGCTGCTGTCGAGCGAGGGACCGGCGGCGGGACCGGACACGCACCGGCCCGACGATCGGCCGATTACCGACGATTCGGGCGAGTTCGTCACGATCGCCGCCGACACGGCAATTTGGTGGGCGATCTGACATGGCGGTGTTCCGCCCCGTAGCATCCGGTGCTGTGACCGCGCGGCTCGCAGACATCGCAGCCCAGGCGGGGGTCAGTGAGGCGACGGTCAGCCGGGTGCTCAACGGCAAGCCAGGTGTTTCCGCGGCCACCCGCGAATCCGTGCTGGCCGCGCTGGACCTGCTCGGGTACGAACGCCCGGTCCGGTTGCGGCAGCGCAGCGCCGGCCTGGTCGGGCTGATCACCCCCGAGTTGGGGAACCCGATCTTCCCCGCGATGGCGCAGGTGATCGGCCAGGCGCTGACCCGGCAGGGCTACACCCCGGTGCTGGCCACCCAGACCCCGGGCGGCTCCACCGAGGACGAACTCGTGGAGATGCTGGTCGAACGCGGGGTGGCGGGCATCATCTTCGCCTCCGGCCTGCACGCCGACTCCACCGCCGACACCGGGCGGTATGCCCGGCTCCAGGGCCAGGGCGTGCCGTTCGTGCTGATCAACGGCTACTCCGACAAGATCGACGCGCCGTCGGTGTCGGTGGACGACCGCGCCGCGGTGGGGCTGGCCGTCACGCACCTGGCCGCGCTCGGGCACCGCAGGATCGGCCTGGCCGTCGGGCAGAAACGGTTCGTGCCGGTGCAGCGGAAGATCGAGGGCTTCGTCGCGTCCATGGGCGAGGTGCTGGGCCTGCCGACCGGCGACGCCGAGGCGCTGGTGCAGCACTCGCTGTACACGCTGGAGGGCGGGCAGGCCGCGGCCGGTGCGCTGATAGCCACCGGCTGCACCGCGATCGTCTGCGCCTCGGACATGATGGCGCTCGGCGCGATCCGCTCCGCCCGTCAACTGGGCCGTACGGTGCCCGGTGACATCTCGGTGGTCGGCTTCGACGACTCCCCGCTGATCGCCTTCACCGATCCGCCGCTGACCACCATCAGGCAGCCGGTTCCCGCCATGTGCCAGGCCGCGGTGAACGCGCTGCTGGAGGAGATCGGCGACAACCCGCCCCCGCACAGCGAGTTCGTCTTCATGCCCGAGCTGGTGGTCCGCGGCTCGACGGCCGCCGGGCCGGCCGACCGCGGGCGGCCGTCGGCCGGTTGACCCGCCGGGCCGACACGACACGCGGGATGTCCGATTCAGCGGGCATGGGCCCTGTTTGACCGGCCGGATCTGGCAGACTGGTGTCCCATGGGGGAATCGACCGCCAACACCGCCAAGTCGCTGAAGGACCGCCGCACCGACCCCTCCGACGCCGCCGGAAACGGCGCCGGGCGGGGTGCGGGCGGCGCTTACCGGGCGCCCGGTCACGGCTGGTCGCCCGGCGCCCTGCTGAACCGGCTGCGCACCCCGCGCCGGCCCCGGCTGTGGTTCGAACTGGTGCTGATCGGCGTCAGCTACTGGCTGTACTCCCTGATCCGCAACGCGGTCCCCGCCGAGCGCACCACCGCACTGCGACACGCCGCCGACGTGTGGAGCTTCGAACGCCACCTCGGCCTCGGCATCGAGCACAGCGTCAACCATGCGCTGAACTCGGTGACATGGCTGATCGTGGGGATGAACTACTACTACGCCTCGCTGCACTTCGTCATCACGATCGGCGTGCTGGTGTGGCTGTACGTCGCCCATCCCGACCGCTACGCGCCGCCCCGGCTGGTGCTGTTCGCGACCACCTGGCTGGCGCTGATCGGCTTCTGGGCCTACCCGTTGGCCCCGCCGCGGCTGCTGGCCGGCGCCGGCTTCATCGACACGGTCGCCGTGCACCACACCTGGGGTTCGCTGTCCCAGGGCAGCCTGGCGCACGTGTCGAACCAGTACGCGGCGATGCCGTCGATGCACATCGGCTGGTCGCTGTGGTGCGGCGTCACCGTCTTCAACCTGGCCCGGCGCAAGTGGGTGCGGCTACTGGCCCTGCTCTACCCGCTGTTCACCTTCACGGTCATCATCGCCACCGGCAACCACTTCTGGCTGGACGCGGTCGGCGGCGTGATCTGCCTGGCCGCCGGCTACGGACTGGTGTGCCTGCTGTACGGCCGCTGGGTGTACCACCTGCCGCGGTCCTGGGAGCAGCAGTTGGCGGAGCAGCACACCGGGAAGTCCTGAACCGCTGCCGGCCAGCCGCCCCACCTCACGCGTCGCCGCCCCACCTCACGCGTCGTAGAACAGCCGGTCCACCACCGCGCGGGCGCGGCGGGTGCGGCGGCGGTAGTCCTCCAGCATGTCGCCGACATGGCCGGCCGGATAGCCGAGGTAGCGGCCGACCGCGGCCAGCTCCCGGCCGTCACCGGGAAAGGTGTCACCGGGGCGGCCGCGGACCAGCATCACCGCGTTGCGCACCCGGGTGGCCAGCACCCACGCCTCGTCCAGGACCTGGAGGTCCGCCGCCTCGATCAGGCCCTCCGCGTGTGCGGCGGCCAGCGCGGCCCGGGTACCGGTGGTGCGCAGCGACGGCAGCCGGGCGCCGTGCTGGAGTTGGAGCAGCTGCACCGTCCACTCCACGTCGGACAGCCCGCCCCGGCCGAGCTTGGCGTGGGTGGTGCGGTCGGCGCCGCGCGGCATCCGCTCGCTCTCCATCCGGGCCTTGAGCCGGCGGATCTCGCGCACCGCCTCCTCGTCGAGGCCGTCCTCGGGGTAGCGCAGCGGATCGATCAGCGCGATGAACCGCTCGCCCAACTCCCGGTCGCCGGCCACCGGGAGGGCCCGCAACAGCGCCTGGCTCTCCCACCCCAGCGACCAGCGCCGGTAGTACGCCTCGTACGACGCGAGGCTACGCACCAGCGGGCCGGACTTGCCCTCCGGCCGCAGATCGGCGTCGATCAGCAACGGCGGGTCGGCGGTGGGGATCTGCAACAGCCGGCGCAGTTCGTTGGCGACGGCGATCGCGGCGCGGCCGGCGTCACCGCTGTCGGCGCCCTCGCGCGGCTCGTGCACGAACATCACGTCCGCGTCGGAGCCGTAACCGAGTTCGCGGCCGCCGAAGCGGCCCATGCCGATCACGGCGAGGCGGGTGGGCAGCGGGTGCGCGTCGCCGCCGGTGACCGCGTTGACCGCGGCCCGCAGCGCGCCGGCCACAGTGGCCGAGGTCAGCCCGTACACGGCGGTGCCGACCCGGTCGACGAGAACGGCCGGGTCCAGCGGGCCGTCGGACTCCTCGTCGTCGCCGTAGGTGTCGATCAGGTCGCCGGCGACGGTGCGGAACAGCTCGCGGCGGCGGACCCCGCGGACGGCCGCGATGGCCTGCTCGGGGCTGTCGGCGCGGCCGACGGCGGCCAACACCTCCTGCTCCAGCGCCTGGTGGTCCCGGGGGGTCAGGCCGTCCCTCGACCCGAGCAGGGCGACCGCCTCGGGGGCGCGCATCAGCAGGTCGGGGGCGAGCCGGCCGGAGGAGAGCACCCGGGCCAACCGCTGGGCGGCGGCGCCCTCGTCGCGCAACAACCGCAGGTACCACGGGGTCTTGCCCAGCGCGTCGGAGACCTTGCGGAAGCCGAGCAGCCCGGCGTCGGGGTCCGCGGAATCCGCGAACCAGCCGAGCAGCACCGGCAGCAGGGTGCGCTGGATGGCGGCCTTGCGGCTGACCCCGCTGGCCAGCGCCTCCAGGTGGCGGATCGCCGCGACCGGGTCGGCGTAACCGAGGGCCTGGAGCCGGACCCGGGCGGCGTCGGTGCTGAGCCGCGTCTGGTCGGTGTCGAGCTGGGCGACGGCGTCCAACAGCGGGCGGTAGAACAGCTTCTCGTGCAGCCGCCGCACCTCGCGGGCGTGCCGCTTCCACTCCCGGTTGAGGGTCTGCACCGGTTCGGCGCGGAAGCCCAGGCCCCGGCCGAGCCGGCGCAGTCCCGCCTCGTCGTCGGGCACCAGGTGGGTGCGGCGCATCTTCTGGAGCTGGATGCGGTGTTCCATCAGCCGCAGGAAGCGGTAGGCGGCGTCCAGGGCGGCGGCGTCGGCGCGGCCGACGTAGCCGCCGTTGGCGAGGTCGGCGAGCGCGGTGAGGGTGTTGGCGCTGCGCAGGCTCGGATCGGTGCGGCCGTGCACGAGTTGCAGGAGCTGCACCGCGAACTCCACGTCGCGCAGGCCGCCGGGGCCGAGCTTCAGCTCCCGTTCGAGCTGTGCGGCCGGGATGGTCTCGACCACCCGGCGGCGCATCTCCTGCACGTCGGTGACGAAGTTCTCCCGCTCGGCGGCCTGCCACACCATCGGGCGGATCGCGGCGACGTACTCGGCGCCGAGTGCCACGTCCCCGGCGACCGGCCGGGCCTTCAACAGCGCCTGGAACTCCCAGGTCTTCGCCCACCGCCGGTAGTACGCGACATGGCTGCTGAGGGTGCGCACCAGCGGGCCGTTCTTGCCCTCGGGGCGCAGGTTGGGGTCCACCGGCCAGATCGTGCCCTCGGCGGTGGTGTCGGAGCAGATGCCCATCATCCGCACGGCCAGCCGGGTCGCGGCCCGCAGCGGGGCGGTGTCGTCGGTGGCGCCGTTGTTTTCGGCAGCGCCCTCGGCCGGTTCGGCGACGAAGATGACGTCCACGTCGGAGACGTAGTTCAGCTCGTGGCCGCCGCACTTGCCCATGCCGATCACCGAGAGCCGGCAGGCCGCCGCGTCCTGCGGCAGCTCGGCGGCGGCGATCGCCAGCGCGGCGCGCAGCGTGGCCGTCGCGAGGTCGGCCAGCTCGGCGGCGGTACGCACCAGGTCGTTGGTGCCGCACACGTCCCTGGCCGCTATGCCGAGCAGGCACCGCCGGTAGGCCGCGCGCAGCGCGTCCGGGGTGCGGACGGCGGCCAGCCCGTCCTCGAACTCCTCGACGCCCGGATGCAGATCGCGTGCCTCGTACGTCACCAGGGCATGCCAGTCCTCGGGGTGCCGGGCCAGGTGGTCGCCCAGCGCCTCGGAGGCGCCCATCACGCCCAACAGCCGGTCCCGCAGCGGTTTGGCGGTGGTCACGGTGTCCAGCAGGGTGCGGCGCTCACCCGGCTCCAGCGCTTCGGCGAGCCGGACCAGGCCGAGCAGAGCCTGGTCGGGGTCGGCGGTGGCGCCGAGCGCTTCGAGCAGCACCGGGTCGCCGCGTACGCCCGCGAGCACGTCGTCCTCCAGCAGGCGCTCGGCGGTCGCGGCATCGGTGAAGCCATGCCGCAGCAGCCGGGAGAACGTACTGCTGCGTCGCCCCTGCATGAGCCCTCCCGGGGGTCACCACACTCACCACACGACGAACGGCCGCACCTGCTCCAGCCGCCTTACGAGCCTAGCCGTCCGGCGGGTCCGGGGCGCCTAGCGGGGCCTGCGGGTTCGCCGGGTTCGCCGGGCCGACCAGGTCCCCCGGGTCCGCCGGGTCCCCCAGGCTTCCCCGGGTCCCCCGGATCGATCGGATCGGCCTGCTTCACCGGCATGAGTACCCCGTCGCGCGCGGTCCAGTGCCCGGCCGCACCCGGGCGCTCGGCGAGGTAGCGCGCGACGTCCGCGCCGTCCCAGCCGCCGGCCTCGCGCAGGCCCGCCGCGAGGTGGTCGAGGTAGCCGGCCGACGGCACCGTCCACGGCACGTCGGCCATCGCCCACGGCGCGGTGAACGTCAGCAACCGCACGCCGTCCAGCGAGCCGGCCCGCACCAGCGTCTCGTAGCGGCCCGGGCCCAGCCGGCTCCGCCCGGTGGCCAGCACTTCCGTGAGGTCGAGGTCGCGGCCGGGCTCGGCGTACATCTCCTGTGCGGCGATGTCGGAGAACTGGCCGACGGTGATCAGGTGTGCGCGGGCCAGCGCCCGGCCGGGCGTGTCCGGGTCGTAGAAGGCGCGCCCGCCGCCCCACACCGGGGAGTGCGTCGCAAAGTACACGGTACCGGGCAGTTCCCACGGCACGGATCTGGCCGGCGGTGCGGTGTCCCGGCAGCCCGGGTAGTCCCGCGCCCCGCCCACCGGACGGCCCCCGACCAGGTACCGGGCCAGCCGGGCCAGGTGCGTGTTCGAGCCGTAGGAGACGTACCAGACCGTGTGCGCGCCCATCCGCCCAGTGTCACCCGGGCGGAGCCGTACCGCATCGGAGATGCACGGGTGCCGATGCGGGTTCACAGTGGTAAAGAGCCCGCATTTCGTCAGCGAGCAGTCGAGAGGGAAGGGGCTTGCCCCATGACAACCGCGGAGAACTCCACCAAGACCGGACCCGGGCGCAAGAAGGACATCGCCGGGAAGACCACGATCGCCGACTCGGTGGTGGCCACCATCGCCGGGATCGCCACCCGAGAGGTCGAGGGCGTTCACGCGATGGGCGGCGGCGCCGCGCGAGCGGTGGGGGCGGTACGCGACCGTGTCTCCCGCTCCGACGACCACACCCGCGGGGTGAAGGTCGAGGTCGGCGAGGAGCAGGCCGCCCTCGACATCGACGTGGTCGTCGTCTACGGCACCCACATCGCCGAGACCGCCTCCGACATCCGCAGCAGCGTCACCAGCGCGGTGGAGCTGATGACCGGACTCGAAGTCGTCGAGATCAACATCAACGTCCGCGACGTCAACG
>NZ_JACEGK010000273.1:0-10343 GCF_056859195.1 Streptomyces sp. NH27 | reverse complement strand
CCGCCGGACCAGGCGAAGACCGTCACCCGCCCGGGCGACCGGATCTTCGCCGGACTCTCCCGCGGCTCGGGCATCTTCGTCCTCGTGATCATGGGCGCCATCGCGCTCTTCCTGACCGTCCGCTCGGTCAGCGCCATCTCCAAGGACCACGCGAACTTCTTCACCACCTTCGAGTGGAACGCCGCCCTGACCCCGCCGAAGTTCGGCATCGCGGTCCTCGCCTACGGCACCGTGGTCAGCGCGGTGATCGCCATGGCCATCGCCGTGCCCATCGCGGTCGGCATCGCGCTGTTCATCACGCACTACGCGCCGCGCCGGCTCGGCGACCTGATCGCGTACGTGATCGACCTGCTCGCCGCGGTGCCCAGCATCATCTACGGCCTGTGGGGCGCGCTCTTCCTGGTGCCGCACCTGCGCGGCCTCAACCTCTGGCTCGACCACTACCTGGGCTGGACGGTCATCTTCCACAAGGACGACCCGAACTCCACCCCGCGCTCGCTGTTCACGGTGGGCATCCTGCTGGCGATCATGATCCTGCCGATCATCACCAACGTCAGCCGCGAGGTCATCCGGCAGGTGCCGAAGATGCACGAGGAGGCGGCGCTCGCGCTCGGCGCGACCCGCTGGGAGGTCATCCGCATGTCGGTGCTCCCCTTCGCCCGCTCCGGCATCATCTCCGCCTCGATGCTGGGCCTGGGCCGCGCGCTCGGCGAGACCATGGCGGTGGCCACCGTGCTGTCCGCGTCGCCGACCCTGACCGCGCACCTGCTGGACCCGGCCGGCGGCACCTTCTCGCAGAACATCGTCGCCAAGTTCGGTGAGGCCACCCAGTACGGCCGGGATGCCCTGATCGCGTCCGGCCTGGTGCTGTTCGTCATCACGCTGCTGGTCAACGGGGCCGCCCGGCTGATCATCGCCCGGCGCAAGGAGTACTCGGGGGCCAACGCATGACCGACACCGCTGTCGACACGACGCCGTCCGCCGCCCGCCCCGCCTCCCCGCGGCTGGCGACCCGGCGGCTGCCGCGCTGGACACCGCCGGCGATCGCGGTCGGCTCGATCGTGCTGGCCGTCGCCATCGGCGCCGGCGCGGGCCTTTCCAGCCACATCCAGTGGGGCCTGATCGCGCTGCTGCTCTTCGTCGTCGGGTCGTACGTGATCACCGCCCAGGTCGAGGGCCGCCGGCAGGCCAAGGACCGGGTGGCCACCAGCCTGGTCTGGTCCGCGTTCATCCTGGCCGTCCTGCCGCTGTACTCGCTGATCGAGACGACGATCAAGCAGGGCGCCGGCGTGATCGACGGCACCTTCCTGACCCACTCGATGAAGAACGTGCTGACCATCGAGCCCGGCGGCGGGATCTACCACGCGATCATCGGCACCGTGGAGCAGGTCGGCCTGTCCGCCGCCATCGCCACCCCGATCGGCATCCTCACCGCGGTCTACCTGGTCGAGTACGGCCGGGGCCGGCTCGCCAAGGTGGTCACGTTCTTCGTCGACGTGATGACCGGCATCCCCTCGATCGTGGCGGGCCTGTTCATCCTCTCGCTGTGGTTCATCGCCTTCGACAAGGCGCCCCAGTCCGGCTTCGCCGGCTCGCTGGCGCTGGCGATCCTGATGACCCCGATCGTGGTCCGCTCCACCGAGGAGATGCTCAAGCTCGTGCCGAACGAGCTGCGCGAGGCGTCCTTCGCCCTGGGCGTGCCGAAGTGGCGGACCATCACCAAGGTGGTCGTCCCCACCGCGATCGGCGGCATCACCACCGGCGTGATGCTGGCGCTGGCCCGGATCGCCGGCGAGAGCGCCCCGGTCGCCCTGCTGATCTACGGCGCCCAGTACATCAACAACAACCCGTTCAAGGGCCCGCAGGAATCACTGCCGTTCTACATCTACCAGCAGTACGTGAACGGCAACCCGGCGAGCTACGCCCGTGCTTGGGGCGCGGCCCTGGTCCTGATCGGCTTCGTGATGATCCTGAACCTCGTGGCCCGGCTCATCGCGCGCTGGAAGGCGCCGCAGCACTCAGGTCGCTGACGCGGCCATCAGCAGACCTAGAGAAATGAAATGAAGTGATCCCCACCATGGCCAAACGAATCGACGTCAGCGGCCTGTCCGCCCACTACGGCAGCCACAAGGCGATCGACGACATCTCGATGACCGTCGAGCCCGGCTCCGTGACCGCCTTCATCGGCCCGTCCGGCTGCGGCAAGTCCACCCTCCTGCGCACCCTGAACCGCATGCACGAGGTCACCCCCGGCGGCCGCGTCGAGGGCAAGGTGATGCTGGACGACGAGAACCTGTACGGCAGCGGCGTGGACCCGGTGACGGTACGGCGCACCGTCGGCATGGTCTTCCAGCGCCCCAACCCGTTCCCCACCATGTCGATCTACGACAACGTGGCGGCCGGCCTGCGGCTCAACGGCGTCCGCAGGAAGGGCGAGCTCGACACCATCGTCGAGAAGTCCCTCAAGGGCGCCAACCTCTGGAACGAGGTCAAGGACCGGCTGAACAAGCCCGGTTCCGGGCTGTCCGGCGGCCAGCAGCAGCGGCTGTGCATCGCCCGCGCCATCGCGGTCGAGCCGCAGGTGCTGCTGATGGACGAGCCGTGCTCCGCGCTCGACCCGATCTCCACCCTCGCCATCGAGGACCTGATCGGGGAGCTGAAGGAACGCTTCACCATCGTGATCGTCACCCACAACATGCAGCAGGCCGCGCGGGTGTCGGACCGTACCGCGTTCTTCAACCTGGCGGCGGTGGGACAGCCCGGCAAGCTGATCGAGATCGACGAGACCGAGCGGATCTTCTCCAACCCGTCGGTCCAGGCCACCGAGGACTACATCTCCGGCCGTTTCGGCTGACCCCGGACCGCTGTGCGGTGCTGCATGGCGGTGCCACCGCAGGGCGCGCAGGCCCCGGCTCCCCTCAAGGGGGCCGGGGCCTTTCGCATCATGGGCGAGACGGCGGAAATCAGCCGAAGACCAGCCGGACCAGGTAGAAGCAGATGGCGGCGACGACCGCCGCGGCCGGCATCGTGATGAACCAGCCGCCGACGATGTTCTTCGCCACGCCCCAGCGGACCGCCTTGACCCGCTTGGTCGCCCCCACACCCATGATCGCCGAGGTGATGACGTGCGTGGTGGAGACCGGCGCCGCGAAGACGTACGACGTGGTGTAGAGGATCGCCGCGGAGGTGGTCTCGGCGGCGAAGCCCTGCGGCGGGTCGAGGTCGATGATCCGGCGGCCGAGGGTCCGCATGATCCGCCAACCGCCCGCGTAGGTGCCCAGCGACATCATCGCCGCGCAGATCAGTTTCACCCAGATCGGGATGCCGAAACCGCGGCTCGGGTCATGGATCACCAGCGCCAGCACCACCACACCCATCGTCTTCTGGGCGTCCTGGAGACCGTGGCCGAGCGCCATCGCGGCCGCCGAGAGGGTCTGCGCCATCCGGAAGCCGCGCTTGGCCTTGTGCGGGTTGGAGCCGCGGAAGAACCACAGGATCGCCATCATCACCAGGTAGCCGACCAGCAGACCGACCACCGGGGACAGGAACATCGGCACGATGACCTTGTCGATCACGCCGTCCCAGTGCACCTGGGTACCGCCGGCCAGCGCCGCGCCGACCAGTCCGCCGAACAGCGCGTGGCTTGAACTCGACGGCAGCCCGAAATACCAGGTGACCAGGTTCCATACAATGGCTCCGGCGAGCGCGGCGAAGAGAATGCCCATCCCGCTACGGCCCTCGGGCGTGGCGATCAGGCCCTTGCTCACGGTGCTGGCCACCTTGGAGCCGAGGAAGGCGCCGAGCAGGTTCATCACCGCGGCCATCGCGAGCGCCGCCTTGGGGGTCAGCGCGCGGGTGGAGACCGAGGTGGCGATGGCGTTCGCCGAGTCGTGGAAGCCGTTGGTGTAGGTGAAGAAGAGCGCGACCGCGATGGTCACGACCAGAACGAAGGTGTCCACGAAGGTCAGGACTCCTTGACCGCGATGGTCTCCACCGTGTTGGCGACGTGCTCGAACGCGTCGGCCGCCTCTTCCAGCACGTCGACGATCTGCTTGAGCTTGAGCACCTCGATCGCGTCATACTTGCCGTTGAACAGGTGCGCGAGCAGCTTGCGGTGGATCTGGTCGGCCTGGTTCTCCAGCCGGTTGATCTCGATCCAGTACTCGGTCAGGTTGGACATGGTGCGCAGGTTCGGCATCGCCTCGGCGGTCAGCTCGGCGGCCCTGGCCAGTACCTCGATCTGCTGCTCGACACCCTTGGGCAGCTCCTCGACGTTGTAGAGGACGACCAGGTCGACGGCCTCCTCCATGAAGTCCATGATGTCGTCGAGCGAACCGGCGAGGGTGTAGATGTCCTCCCGGTCGAACGGCGTGATGAAGGAGGAGTTGAGCTGGTGGAAGATCGCGTGGGTCGCGTCGTCACCGGCGTGCTCGGCCGCCCTCATGCGTTCTGCGATCTCGGTCCGGGTTGGCGAATCGGCCCCGAGCAGTTCCATCAGAAGCTTCGAACCGGCGACGATGTTGTCCGCGGACGCGGCGAACATGTCATAGAAGCTCGTCTCCCTGGGGGTCAGACGAAAGCGCACGTGAGGTCCTCGGGGTGCATGAGTTTCGGTCTCGTTGATGCTAGGTGCATCATCCGGCCGCGGCTAACCGGCGTCCACCAGTGTCGCCCATCGGACGAAGTCCCCCCGACAGGGGATGCCTCGCACAGGGTATCGATTCGGTAAGCTATACCCATCCGGGGTATAACGGGACAGAAGGGCGGAGATGCTGATGGCCACGGAAGGCGTCGCCGGGGAGATTGTGAAGCCGCACGGGCCGCATGGCTACAGCCATGACAAAGAGGCCCACCTGAAAAGGCTGCGCAGGATCGAGGGACAGCTGCGCGGACTCCAGCGGATGGTCGAGGAGGATGTGTACTGCATCGACATCCTCACCCAGGTCTCGGCGAGCACCAAGGGACTGCAGTCCTTCGCGCTCCAACTGCTGGAGGAGCACCTGCGGCACTGCGTGGCCGCGGCCGCGGTCGGCGGCGGCCCGGAGATCGACGAGAAGGTCGCCGAGGCGACGGCGGCGATAGCGCGTCTGCTGCGTACGTAGTCGCGGGGCGGGCACGGAGTGGACGCGTACGGGACGCGCCCAGGGTGGATGCGTACGGGCGGATGTGCCCGCGCCTGACGCGCAGGTCGCGCTTCTCGCCGGGTTTCCCGCCGGCGCGGTCAGTGCGGAGCTGGTGCCGCGACCGGCAAGGTCTGCCGGGAGGGGCACTGGTTCGCCTGGGCCGGCGGGACCCGGGCGACCTCCAGTACCTCGTCGATCCGGTCGAAGCTCAACCGCTCCTCGACGGCGGCGGAAGCGGCGATCATCAGCTCGCCGCACAGATCGATCTCGGCCAACGCCACCAGATCGTCCTGCACCGATGTCATGGGCGACGGCGCCATACCCGCACCACCTCCTCTACGCATCCCCGTACGCCTGCGAACGGCCGTCATCAAGCGTAGGGACCATACGTGGCCCGGCGCATGGCACGGATGGACCATTTCCAGTAGGCCCGATCCGGCGGCGCCCGGTTACGGCTGGGCAGAAACGATCTTGCCGGTCCAGATTTCGGTACTGCCGGGCATGGTCACCGCGACCGGGGTGCCGAAGGCGTCGTAGGTCGTGGTGGAGACAACTGTCACATCCCGGCCGGCGGCCTCGGTGCCCTTGGCGGTGCTGGACGTGCCCATCGTGAACCGCTGGGTGAGCTTGCGCAGCCGCCCCTGCGCGTCCAGCCACGCGTCGAACGGCACCCGGGTCACCGTGAAGCCCTTCGCCGCGGCACTCAGCGGGCCGCGCACGGCGGGCGAGGCGATCCGGGCGGCCCTGGCGATGTCGGTGCTGCCCCGGAAGTGCCGCACCTGGACGCCTTGCAGTTGCTCGGTGCCGGAGTACGTCACATCCTCGGCGCCGCGCAGCAGTTCGGCAGCGGCCAGCGGTTCGGTGGCGCCGCCGGTCACCAGGTTCCCGTCTGGGAGGCGGGTGGTGTCCACCCGCACCCACTTGCCGGTGGGGACACCCGCGCCGCGGTTCTTCATATAGAGGGCGCCGGGCGTCATCAGCTCGGTGATCGGCTTGTGCTCCTCCTTGCCGACCGCGTCCTTGGGCAGCCGCACCACCACCTCGCCCCGCTGCTCGGCGTAGTCGAAGCCGCCGGCGCCGGTGATGGTGACCAAGGTGCCGCCGCTGGCCATCCGCATCGCGGTGTCCACCTTGGAGCTGCCCGCCTTGACCAGGGTGTCGGCGGCGTTCGTGACGGCGCGGGTCTGGGCCGCGTCCGCGGGGGTCGAACCGGACGAGCTGCCCGCGGCCGGGCCGCCGCAGCCCGTGGCCGTGGCCAGTGCGGCCGCGCACAGCAGCGCGGCGGCTGCGGTCGCGGGCTGCCGCGTCGTCGCGGGGCCGCGGTTCTTGCGGTTCTTGCGGTGCCCATGTGGCCCGCGGTGCCCGCGCTCCGGGCGGTCCGGGCGGTGGGCGTCCGTCGCCCCGCCGTCTGCTGTCGCACTCGTCACGCCGGTCGTGCCCGCCGTCGTGCCCGCCGCTGGGGTCACCGCTGCCACCATTGCCCGTCCATCCCTGCACCCGCCCTACCGGCTGGGTCTCACCGGGATAACGACGGTCTTGAGCGCGCCGTCACGCCCGTTACGGTGGAGTCGTGTCCGATGTCGGAACAAGGGGGCGTGCCGCCGGCGGTGACGGCCGTCATGACGTGACCGTCGTCGAACGGGGGGCCTTCGCGGTGGCGCGGTGCTCGTGCGGCTGGAAGGGGCCCGCTCGGCGGGCGCGGGATCGGGCCCGCCGAGATGCGAAGGACCACCGCGGATAGGGGTGCCCCTGTCCGCCCGGGCTGCCCCGTCCTGTCGGCTCCCGGATCACCTGCCGGTGGGTGGTCGGGTGGTTGCCCGCGAAGTCTTTTGTGGCCGTGAGGGGGTGCCCCCTCACGGTCGTGGCTATACCAGCCCGACGGTGGGCGGTTGGCCGCGCAATTCCCGCGCTCACCAGCAAGTGCCGCTTGGCGTTGGGTGGTTGGTCGCGGTCCGGAGGGGCACGGCTTGGGGAAGATCGCAACCGGTGGGGGTGGTGTGGCGTCTTGGGTCTCTGAAGGTGCGGGTGTGGTGGAACGCGCCTGCCTCCAGGCCCGGGATCGGGCCTCACGCATGGATGCGACGGTGGAACGCATGGGCCGGGGAAATTACCGGAGTTGGGGTGTCGGCAGGAGCTCCCGCAGGGTGGAGCGGCGGACAGCGCTGAAGGCGGGCGGCGGGGCGCTGGCGGCCACGGTGCTGAGCGGGTGCAATGACGACGGCGGGGATGACGCGAAGGCCCCTGCGCCCGCCTCGGGTTCGGGGACGACCGCGTCTTCCGCGAAGCCGACCGCGTCGGGCACCCCCTCGCGGGTGAAACCGGACTGGCCGGCACTGGCGAAGTCGCTGGACGGGACCCTGGTACGCCCGCAGGACAGCGGGTACGACGTGGACCGTCGCCTCTACAACACCCGTTTCGACTCGCTCCGTCCGGCCGCGGTCGCGTATGTCACCGGCGCCGACGACATCCGCACCTGCCTGGACTTCGCCCGCCGTACCGGCATCACGCCGGCCGTCCGCAGCGGTGGCCACTCGTACGCGGGCTGGTCGAGCGGCACCGGCCGGCTGATCGTGGACGTCTCGAAGCTCAACACGATCCGGCTGGACGGCACGACCGCCACGATCGGCGCGGGCGCGAAGCTCATCGACGTCTACAACACCCTTGCGCAGTACGGCAGGACGGTGCCGGGCGGGTCGTGCCCGTCGGTGGGCGTCTCGGGGCTCACGCTCGGCGGCGGCCATGGCGTGATGAGCCGTTCGATGGGGCTGACCTGCGACAACCTCACCGGTGCGACGCTGATCACCGCGGACGGCCGCAGCCACGCGGTGTCCGCCGATGCCGAGCCGGACGTCTTCTGGGCACTGCGCGGCGCGGGCAACGGCAACTTCGGCGTGGTGACGTCCCTGACGTTCGCCACCCACCCGGTGCCCGACGTGGTCACCGGCTATCTGACCTGGCCGTGGAGCCGCGCCGCCGACCTGGTCCGCGGCTGGCAGAGCTGGGGCCCCGACCTGCCCGACCACATCTGGTCCGCGCTGGACCTGAACTGCACGGTCGGCCGGACCCCCACCGTCTCGGTCGCGATGACCTCCACCGGCTCCCGCGACGACCTCGCCGCAGCCGCGGACCGGCTGGCCACCGCGGTCGGCGCCCCGGCCACCTCGGTGTCGCTGCGGCCGCACACCTACGTCGACGCGATGTTCTCCTACGCAGGCTGCGAGGGCCGCAGCGCCGCCCAATGCCATCTCGCCCCGGTCGGCAGCCTGGAGCGGGACACGTACACCGCGCGCTCCGACTTCTACGACGCGAACCTGCCGGCCGGCGGCGTCCAGGCGCTGGTCGGCCAGATGCAGCGGCTCGCCAACCAGTCCGGCGGCGGCGCCGGGAGCATCGCCCTCACCGCGCTCGGCGGCGCGGTCAACCGCCCCTCCGCCACGGCCACCGCGTTCTCCCACCGCGGCTCGCGCTTCCTGGCGCAGTACCTCGCCTCCCACGAACTGTCGGCCACCTCATGGCTGGACAGCACCCACACGGCCCTGCGCCGCTACGCCTCCGGCGCCGCCTACCAGAACTACACCGACCCGTCCCTGACGAACTGGCGCACCGCCTACTACGGCCCCAACGCGGACCGCCTCACCGCCCTGAAGAAGCAGCTCGACCCGACCCGCCTCTTCGACTTCCCGCAGGCGCTCTAAGTGCCGTGGCCGGACAGCGGCTGACGAAACCCCACGGGCCGACCCGTTCCCGTCGCCCGGACCGTGGCCTGCTCGGCACGCGGACCACACAACCGCCGCCGCCCTCCTGGCTCCCGGTAGCGCGCCGGCGCTCAACCGCCCGCGCCGGTGCGCGCAGGTCGTCGCTCTAGGCCGCCAGATCCTTGTCGGTGGCGCTGTGGCGGATCTTGCGTGGGCCGAGCCGCCGGGCGGCGGGGGTGGTGCGCGGTGACGAGCGGATCAGGACGGCGGCGCGGCCGCGGGCCACCCGGGTGGTGAGCCCGGTGAGCAGGGCGACGGCGGGCGCGGTCAGCAGCAGTACGGTGGCGGCGCCGAGCGCGAAGCCGCCGATCACGTCGGTCGGGTAGTGCGTGCCGACGTAGATGTCGCAGAATCCCTCGGCGAGGGCGGCCACCAGCGCGAACACGCCGAACTTGCGGTTGACGGTGAACAGCCCGACCGCGACGGCGGCGATGACCGCGCTGCGTACGCTGACGAAGGAGTAGCCGCCGTCGTGCACCAGCACATGGAGGCCGTCGTGGTCGGCGATGGGCCGGGGCCGTTGGACGAGGGCTCGGATCGGCAGGTCGAGCAGGGCCGCGATCGCGGCGGCGAGCCCCGACCACAACACACCGGCGACCGCGGCCGGCGCGTCCTCGGCCCGCCGGGCCACCCGCCACCAGCACCAGACGGCCAGCACGAGCGCCAGGGCGACCAGGCCGTACCCGCCGGCCCACTCCACCGCCCGGTCGACGCCGCGCGGGGCGTGCCCGGACAGGCCGTTGACCCCGCGCAGCAGACTGACGTCGGGGTTCACGCTGTCGCCTGCGACCTTCGCCATCGGGTCCACCCCTCGTCGGGCAACGCAACTGAACGTGCGTTCATCGTCGGCTCGTGAGCAACCCCCGTCGCTTGCGTCTCGCGCCATTCTCCCCCGTACAACGGTCGGCACACTACGTAACGTTCCGGTCTTCGCCAGATGATCACCATGCCGTTATGCAAGGGTGACCAGCGGGAACGGTAGGGCGGCCGGGAGCCCCCAACGCTCAGGGCCGAGCCTCACCCTGCGCACTCGTCACGCGTGTGTCATCCGCCACGGCCGCCCGTCGCGCTCGTCCACCATCCGTCACGACGACCCGTCAGGAGGACGCGGACGACGCGGGCGACGCGGTGGGCAGCGCCTGCGCCCCGCTCTCGGTGACCCTGGTCGCGCCGATGTAGTCGGGCGAGTCGATCGGGTCGAACCGGATCACCGCGCCGGTGTGCGGCGCGTCGATCATGTAGCCACCGCCCACGTAGATCCCGACGTGGTGGATGGAGCGCGGGTCACTCAGATCGTAGGCGAAGAAGACCAGGTCGCCGGGGAGCAGTTCGGCCCGGCTCGGGTGCGGCCCGGCGTTCCACTGGTCGTTGGCCACCCGCGGCAGGGTCACCCCGACCGCGTGGTACGACGCCTGCGTCAGCCCCGAGCAGTCGAACCGCCCGTCCTGCGCCGCCGTCCCCACCC
>NZ_JACEGK010000272.1:0-10451 GCF_056859195.1 Streptomyces sp. NH27 | reverse complement strand
CGCCACGCACGGCGCGGACGTGAACCGGCCCCGCGGCCCATTGGGCCGCGGGGCCGGTCCGGCGCTGGTGCGGTCAGCGCCGGCTCGCCTCGACGACGGAGATCGCCGCCGGTGTCTGCACGACACGCTCCAGCTCGAACCCGGCCTTGGCCAGCAGGTCGGCGTACTGGGCGCGGGTCCGCTCCTTTCCGCCGACCAGCAGCATCAGCCACAGGTCGGTCAACTTGCCCGCGTGCGGGCCGTCGAGCTTGTCGGGGATGACCATCTCCATCAGGAGCAGCCGGCCGCCCGGGTTCATCGCCTCCCGCACGTTCCGGAGGATCTCCAGGGCCTGCGGCTCGGGCCAGTCGTGCACGATGTGCTTCAGGATGTACGCGTCCCCGCCGGACGGCACCGGGTCGAACAGTCCGCCGTCGGCGATCGAGCAGCGCTCGGACATGCCCTGTTCCTGGAGGAAGTCGGCCGCGCCGTTGGTGCCCACGCGCGGATCGGAGAGGATGCCGCGCGCCGAGGGGACCTTCTTCAGCACGCCGGCCAGCAGGTCGCCCCGGCCGCCGCAGAAGTCGACCACGGTGCCGAAGCGCTTGAAGTCGTAGGCCGCGAGCAGCGGTTCGGTCTCCGTGGCCGACATCGCGCCCATGCCGCCGGTGAAGATGGCGCCGTACTCGGGGTTGGCCTCCAGAAACTCGAACGCGCCCATGCCGCGCAGCTTGGGCAGGCTCGGCTCCCCGGTGCGCACCGCTTCGGCCAGCCGGCCCCAGTCCTCCCAGTGGATGGGGTGGCCCATCAGCAGCGCGATGCCGTACATGGACATCGGCGCGTCCTCGATCAGCGCCCGCGCCATCGGGGTCAGCCCGAACCGGCCGTCCTTGAGCTCGGTGAAGATGTCGTAGGTCGCCAGCAGGCGCAGCAGCCGGTGGAGCGTCTCGGGGTCGGATCCGGTCCGCTGCGCGATCTGTTCCGGCCGCAGCGGGCCGTCGGTGAGGGTCTCCGCGACCCGCAACTCGGCGGCCACGTAGATGGCCTGGCTGACCATGGCTCCCTGGACCAGTTCGAGGAGTGCGAACGGCGGCGGTGCGAGCTTGCGCGTCAGGCCCTGCAGAGCCGAGCGCACACCTTCTATGGCGCGGACGACACGAGCGGGCGGCAGGGGCGGCATGGAATCCTCCAGCTGGGGCGATGGGATGCGGGAATGTGCACAGGTCGAAGGAGTGGCGCCGGAGGCGGCTCCTGGCAGGGCGCGGAACTGCGGAACGCGCGGGGTGACCGAGGCCGTCGAGGTCCTCGCGGGCCCCGGCCGGCGCCGCCTCACTCCCGTAGGGCCCGGTCGACCAGGGGCCCGGCGACTCCGGTGTACCGCTCCGGGTCGAGCAGTTCCGCCAGTTCCTCCCGGCCCAGGACACCGTCCAGTTCAGGCAGGCCGGCCAGCACCTCACCGAGCGGACGGCCGGTCAGTCCCGCCTGTTGCGAGGCGGCGGTGAGCAACTCCTTGGCCGCGACCTTGCCGAGCCGGGGCGCCAGATACGCCGAGACGCGCTCGGAGACGATCTGTCCGGCGGTCGCGTCGAGGTTGTCGCGCATCCGCCCCGGGCGCACGGTCAGGCCCGCGGCCAGCTCGGCGGCCGCGTGCGCGGCCCCGCCGGTGATCCGCAGGCACTCGCGCAGCGGCTGCCACTCGGCGTGCCACAGCCCGGCGGAGCGTTCGTCCTCGGCCGGCATGCAGAGCGTCAGCACGGAGCTGAGCGCCGGAACCTGCACCGCGGCGGAGCGGATGAGCGTCGCCAGGACCGGGTTGCGCTTGTGCGGCATCGCCGACGACGCGCCCCGCCCGGTCCCGCCGGGCTCGGCGACCTCGCCGATCTCGGTGCGCGCCATGACCTGGACGTCCGCCGCCATCTTGCCCAGGGCGCCCGCGGTGTGGGCGAGGGCCGCGCCCAGGTCGGTGATCGGGGTGCGCAGCGCGTGCCAGGGCAGTACCGGCCGCGCCAGGCCCGTCTCCGCGGCGAAGGCGTCGACCAGCGCGTCGAGTGCGTCGTCGGGGCCGTCTGTCCCGGTGCCCGAGGACGCCCCGGTGTCGGAGTGCGCCCCGGTATCGGAGTGCGCCCCGGTGTCGGAGTGCGCCCCGGTCGCGTACTGGAGATAGCCGGCCAGCGTGCCGGCCGCGCCGCCCAGGGACACCGGGAGCCCGTCATCGGCCACCCGCTCCAGGCGGGCGATCGCGTCCAGTACGAGCTGCCGCCAGCCGGCCGCCTTCAGCCCGAAGGTGGTGGGCACGGCGTGCAGGGTGAGCGTCCGGCCGGCCATCGCCGTGTCCCGGTGCGTGGCCGCGAGCCGGGCCAGGGAACCGGCCGTGGCACGCAGGTCCGCCAGGAGCGGGCGCAACGCCCGCGACGCCACCAGCATGGCGCCGGTGTCGAAGATGTCCTGGCTGGTGGACCCGCGGTGCACGTACTCGGCGGCCTCGGGTGCCTCCTTGGCGACCGCCCGGGTCAGCGCGGCCACCAGACCGACCACGGGATTGGCCGTACTGCGGGCGGCCAGGGCCAGTTCACGCACGTCGAAGAGCTCGGCCCGGGCGGCGGCGGTGATCGCCTCGGCCGCCGCGGCCGGCACCGTGCCGCACCGGACCTGCGCCCTGACCAGGGCGGCCTCCGCGTCCAACATCGCCTGCAACCAGGCGGTGTCACCGACCGCGGCCTCCACGGCGGTGCCCACGCGCACCGGGGAGAGCAGCCCGGAGTCCGGCTGCGCCGCGGGCACCTCCTCCGGCCGCGCGGCGTCCCCGGCGGCGGCTGCGAACTCGCTGCGCGGTGTGCTCACTGGTGCACCTCTCTCGTACGGGTGGCGATCGGAGCGCCGGGAGTCCCGGGAGCGGCCGCACCACCGGAAGCGCCGCCCGCGGTGCCGTTCACCGTGTCCGCCACCGCGGGGCCGTCCGCCCGGTGCGCCCGGTCCGGCGCCGGCCCCGGCGGGGCGGGCAGCGCGAGTACCGTGCCCGCGATGGCGTCGGAGTCCTCCAGCGTCACGGACCCGACCCCGGGCCGTATCCCGGCGGCCGTGACCCAGTGCACCGACTCGGTGGGCACCCCGTAGGCGAAGCGCCGTGGATGCGCCGTGCCGTCGGCGCCCAGCAGGTGGTACGGCCGGGCCGACACGGCGAGCCCGCCGGTCTCGTAGTCACCGTCCTCCCCGGGGATGCGGTACGGGCGACACTGCCCGGCGTCCAGCAACCGCCGCAGCAGCGGGTCGGCCGTGCGGCGCAGGTCGGTCTCGCACAGCCGGGCCTCGATCAGTGTGGTGGCCCGGATCCGTACGCCGGGGATCTCGGTCGACGTGGCGACGAAGCCCGCGCCCCGCACGCCGTCCCCGGGGTCGGGGGTGATCCGCATGCCGGGGCCGGTCAGGTCGAGCACCCCGGCGTCCAGCAGCGCGATCATCTCCTCCACCCGGCGGGCGGGCGGGCCGATGGACAGGTAGGCGTTGAGGGGCGTGTACCACTGGTCCAACTCGTCGCGGTACGAGGCTCCGTCGAGCCCGCCGTGGTCGACGGCGAGCCGGATCTCGTTGCGCAGGTCCCGCAGCACGTCCAGCGCGGCCTTGAGCGGGCCGTGCACGTTGCCCCGGTGCGCCTCCCGTACGTCCTGGACCAAATGCTCGCGCAGCCAGCCGCGGAACTCCGGCAGGTCGCCGAAGACCCGGGAGCCGTACGGGCGGGTGATCATGTCCCAGTCCCAGCGGTCCTCGGGCCCGATCCCGACGGCGTCGAGTTCGGCGTCCTCCACCTGGCCCGTCGTGGCCCGCAGGAAGCGCGACGCGAACCGTGCCAGGACGGCCTGGTCGTCGCCCCGCGTGGTCAACAGGGCCTCGTAGTAGACGCTCCGCACCTCTTT
Source organism: Streptomyces sp. NH27 (assembly GCF_056859195.1). NCBI lineage: Bacteria > Bacillati > Actinomycetota > Actinomycetes > Kitasatosporales > Streptomycetaceae > Streptomyces > Streptomyces sp. NH27. The sequence goes on along the minus strand of NZ_JACEGK010000272.1, from coordinate 6,561 downwards.
GGAGATCAGCGGCCACAGATCGGTGCCGAAGCGCAGCGGCTTCACGCCCGGCGCGCGCAGTCCCGCGACGTGTTCGACGGTCAGCAGCCGCGGGGTGTGGCGGCCGTGGGCGCCCTTCTCGTTCTCGCCGCGGGAGTGGTAGGGGACGCCGCGCCGCGAACCGGCGTACATCTTCGGCTCCCGGCCCGACGGCCGGTAGACGAGCCGTCCGTCGACGCGCTCGAACCTGCCGCCCCTGGCATGGGTGAACAGCGACATGTAGTCGAAGAAGTTCAGGCCCAGCCCGCGCAGCAGTACGGGTTCGCCCGGCGGAACGCACGACAGGTCGACGTCCGCGGGGTTGGACGGGGCGATGTGGATGAGCCCGTGCCGGGCGGCGAAGTCCGCGAGCGTGCGCTCGTGTTCGTCCGGGCGGGTGGGCAGGTGCCCCTGCGCGAGCACCACCGCGGACAGCCCCGTCAGCCGGGTTCCGTCCTCCAGCAGCACGCTCTGCGGTCCGTGCCCGCCCGGACCGTACGGCGCGTCCGGCGTGCCCGGCTCCTCCTCCAGGGCCACCGCGCGCAGGGGGTACGCGTGGATCACCACGTGCGCCGGGGCGTTGGCCACGATCTGGTGGAAGTTCCAGGTCAGATAGTGGCCGTACAGTGCGCGGGTGGGATAGGTGTCCGGGTCGAGCGCCTCGACCTCGGCCAGTACCCGCGCCCCGGTCGGCGTGGCCGGTCCCGGCGGAAGCGTGCCCCGGCCGAGCGATCTGGCCCACTCGTAGAGGCTCGGCCCCTCCTCCAGCGGGCCGCGGATCCCGACGCTCTCGTCCGTGTACACCGTGACCTGCGAGGCGACGGTGTTCATCAGCAGGTGGGGCGACTGCGAGGGCCGCCACACCCGGCCCGCGCCGGGCGGTTCCGGGTCGACGACGTGCACCGTCACGTGGTCCCACAGCGGGGACTTCCGCTCCTGCGCGCAGAGTCGCTCAAGAACGGAGAGTCCGCGTGGTCCGGCCCCGACGAGGCACACCTCCGTGCGCCGGCCGCTCACCAAGACGCTCCGCCCGGCAGTGGGTCGTGCCTCAAAAGGAGCGTTGGCATGGTCGCGTTCTCCTTGTCGCGGAGGGGGCACACCGGCCTGCACACAATCGCCGTGCGGCGCGCTCCACACTCCCCACCCGCCCGGGAGGGACGCTCGACCTGCACTCGCGTCCCGTTGGAGGCCCACGGCGGCCTGCTGCGGCCTGCTGCGGACACCGGGCGGCACTGCTGGATGTCGAGCGGGACACCAACCGCCCTGCAGGGGCGGGCCGCACCGTGGCGGGAGAGCCGGGAGGTGTCCTGTGGAGCAGTCGACGGCCGAGGCCGTACGGGTGGAGCGCGGATCGGTGGACGAGGTGGAACTGGCCGTGCTGACCGTCGTGTTGATGTCGGCGCTCGGCCGGCTGCGGGCACCGGCGGGCGAGGACGGCGCGCCACCGCCGCCCACGGCGCCGTGGCACCGATGGGACCGCGTGGCGGCGTACCGGTCGCCGCACAGCTGGCAGTAGTGGCCGCACGGAGAAGGGACGGGCGTGACCCTGACCGATGATGTCTCCCGCTTGCACACCCGCGGAGACCAACCCCCGCAAGCAGAGGCCGGCGCGGACGAGCGCATCGGCGCCGACGAGCGCGCCGACGCGAAGGAGCGCTCGCGCCCGGACCCGGACCCGGACGAACCCGGCGGGCCCGTGGCCGTGTTGCGCGACATACGGCAGCGGGCCGTGGACGGACCCGGCGCCCGGGCGACCGAGGCGCAGCACGCCAAGGGGAAGCTCACCGCGCGCGAGCGGATCGCGCTGCTGCTGGACGAGGGCTCCTTCCACGAGACGGAGCAGCTGCGCCGGCACCGGGCGAGCGGCTTCGGCCTGGAGGACCGCAGGCCCTACACCGACGGCGTCGTCACCGGGTGGGGCACGGTGGAGGGCCGCACGGTCTTCGTCTACGCCCACGACTTCCGGATCTTCGGCGGGGCGCTGGGGGAGGCGCACGCGGCCAAGATCCACAAGGTGATGGACAAGGCGATCGCCGTCGGCGCCCCGCTGGTCTCCCTCAACGACGGCGCGGGCGCGCGCATCCAGGAGGGCGTCTCGGCACTGGCCGGCTACGGCGGGATCTTCCAGCGCAACACCCGGGCGTCCGGCGTCATCCCGCAGATCTCCGTCATGCTGGGTCCGTGCGCGGGAGGCGCCGCGTACAGCCCGGCGCTGACCGACTTCGTGTTCATGGTCCGCGGCGTCTCGCAGATGTTCATCACCGGCCCCGACGTGGTCAAGGCGGTGACCGGCGAGGAGATCACGCACGACGGGCTCGGCGGCGCCGACGTGCACGCCCGGGTCAGCGGCGTGGCGCACTTCGTCCACGACGACGAGGAGAGTTGTCTCGCCGACGTCCGCCATCTGCTGTCACTGCTGCCGCACAACAACCGGGAGATGCCGCCGGAGGTGACCGCCGACGACCCGGCGGACCGTTCCTGCGAAGCGCTGCTCGATCTGGTGCCCGTCAACGGCAACCAGCCCTACGACGTGTGCCGGGTGATCGAGGAGATCGTCGACGACGGGGAGTACGTGGAGGTGCACGAGCACTGGGCGCGCAACGTGGTCTGCGCCCTGGCCCGGCTGGACGGCGCGGTGGTGGGCATCGTGGCCAACCAGCCGCAGACGCTCGCCGGGGTGCTGGACATCAAGGCCAGCGAGAAGGCCGCCCGCTTCGTGCAGACCTGCGACGCGTTCAACGTCCCCCTCGTCACCCTGCTGGACGTGCCGGGCTTCCTGCCGGGCACCGACCAGGAGCACGGGGGCGTGATCCGCCACGGCGCCAAACTCCTCTACGCCTACTGCAACGCGACCGTCCCGCGGGTCTCGCTGGTCATGCGGAAGGCGTACGGCGGCGCCTACATCGTGATGGACAGCCAGTCGATCGGGGCCGACCTCACCTTCGCCTGGCCGGCCAACGAGATCGCGGTGATGGGCGCGGAGGGCGCCGCGAACGTGATCTTCCGGCGCCGGCTCGCGGAGGCGGCCGACCCCGAGGCGGAGCGCGAGCACCTGGTGAAGGAGTACCGGACCCGGCTGATGCATCCGTACCACGCCGCGGAACTCGGCCTGGTGGACGACGTGATCGACCCGGCCGACACCCGGCAGGTGCTCATCTCCGCGCGGAGGATGCTGGGTTCCAAGCACGCGGACCTGCCGCTGCGCAAGCACGGCAACCCTCCCCAGTGACCGGGGCGCGGGTCGAGCGGGGTCTCGTCGCGCCCGCGAACCCCCACTTTGCGGACGAAGGTGTCCCAAGAGGACCGCAGGATGAGAGACTGCGCTGAACCATTTCCACAGGGGGGAAACGGCCGTCATGCATGTCATCAGAAATATCGCCGCAAGTGTGCTCCTGCTGGGCGGCGTCTTGCTGGCCAGGCGCGAGCTGAAGGCCCGGAAGACGGGTCACGGCATGCACCCGAGCCTTCTCGTCCTGGGCGTGGTGCTGTGCTGGTCCGGTGTTCAGGTCGCCCAGGCATAGCGACGCGGTCGCCGCGCGACCCGTCGGTGCACGGCAGGCGATCGCTCCGACGGCGCCTGTGCGTGACATGAATCCGCCGAATCCGTCCGCGTGATGGCTGGCGCGGCGCCTCCCAGCTGGCGAAGAATCGTGGTCGCAGGCCGGTACATTCGTTCGACGGAACCATGAGGAGCAGCACCATGCACGAGGCGCCGTCCGGGCCGCTGCCGTATTACGAGGACATGGGGCCGGGAACGGGAGCGCTCCCGCCACGGGCATGGACGGGGGTGTCCGACGCGCGCCGGGTGAACCTCGGCGGGGCATGGCGGTTCCGGCTGTCGGCGACGGCGGAGGGGCAGGACGACTCGTTCGCCCGGCCCGGCTTCGACGCCTCGGGCTGGGACGAACTGCCGGTGCCCTCGCACTGGCCGCTCCAGGGCCACGGCCGCGGCCAGGACTACGGGCGGCCCGCCTACACCGACAACCGCTACCCGTTTCCGGTCGACCCGCCGCGGGTGCCGACGGAGAACCCCACCGGGGACCACCTGCGCGGCTTCGACCTGCCGGGCGACTGGCCGGGCGGCGCGGCGGTGCTGCGCTTCGACGGGGTGGACTCCTGCGCCCGGGTCTGGCTCAACGGCGAGGAGTTGGGCACCTTCAAGGGCAGCCGGCTGCCGGTGGAGTTCGAGGTCGGCGAGCTGCTGCGGCCGCGCGGGAACGTCCTGGCGGTGCGGGTGCACCAGTGGTCCTCGGGCAGCTACCTGGAGGACCAGGACATGTGGTGGCTGCCGGGCATCTTCCGCGACGTCACGCTGATCGAGCGGCCCGAGGGCGCCGTCACCGACTTCTTCGTGCACTGCGAGTACGACCAGCTGACCGGCAACGGCTCGCTGCGGGTCGACTGCGATCCCCAAGGCACCGTGACCGTACCGGAGTTGGGCCTGGACATCGCGACCGGCGAGACCGCGGTGGTGCCGGTGGAGCCGTGGTCGGCGGAGGTACCACGGCTGTACGACGCGGAGTTGGCCACCGAGGGCGAGCGGGTCCCGCTGCGGATCGGCTTCCGCACGGTCGTCGTCGAGGACGGCGTGCTGAAGGTGAACGGGCGGCGCATCCTGTTCCGCGGCGTGAACCGGCACGAGTTCGACCCCGACCACGGCCGGGCGGTGGACCTGGAGACGATGCGCCGGGACCTGCTGCTGATGAAGCAGCACAACATCAACGCGGTCCGCACCAGCCACTACCCGCCGCACCCGGCGTTCCTCGACCTGTGCGACGAGTTGGGGATGTGGGTGGTCGACGAGTGCGACCTGGAGACGCACGGCTTCTTCGAGGTCGACTGGCGCCGCAACCCGGTGGACGACGAACGGTGGACGCCCGCGCTGCTGGACCGGGCCGCCCGGATGGTGGAGCGCGACAAGAACCACCCGTCGGTGCTGATGTGGTCGCTGGGCAACGAATGCGGCATCGGACGCGGCCTGTCCGCGATGGCCGACTGGATCAGGCACCGCGACCCGGCCCGCCCGATCCACTACGAGGGCGACCAGTCCTGCGCGGACGTCGATGTCTACTCCCGGATGTACGCCAACCACGAGGAGAGCGAGTCGATCGGCCGTCGCGCCGAACCACCGCTCCTGGACGCCGAGTTGGACCGGCGGCGGCGCGCGATGCCGTTCATCCTGTGCGAGTACGCCCACGCGATGGGCAACGGTCCGGGCGGACTCACCGAGTACCAGCGGATCTTCGAGACGTACGAACGCTGCCAGGGCGGCTTCGTGTGGGAGTGGATCGACCACGGGCTGCGCCGCAGCACCGCGGACGGCGACGCGTACTTCGCCTACGGCGGGGACTTCGGCGAGGAGTTGCACGACGGCAACTTCGTCTGCGACGGGCTGCTCTTCCCGGACCGGACGCCCTCCCCCGGGCTGGTCGAGTACAAGAAGGTGGTGCAGCCGGTCGGCTTCGCCGCGGATCTGGCGCGCGGCCTGCTGACCGTCACCAACCGCCATGACTTCGCGGACGTTTCGGGACTGTCCTTCCACTGGGCGTACGAGGAGGAGGGCGAACTCGTCGCCGAGGGACGGCTTGAGGTGCCCGCGCTGGCGCCGGGAGCGAGCGCCGAGGTGGCGCTGCCGCGGGAGCCGCGGACCGCGGCGGACCGCGAGGCGTGCTGGACGGTGCGGGCGGTGCTCGCCGAGGACACCGCGTGGGCGCCGTCCGGCCACGAAGTGGCGTGGGCCCAGTTCGAGGTGGCTCGACCGGCCGTGCCGGCAGGCCCGTTGCCCGGCGCGCCGCACACCCCGCGGCGGGTCGAGGGCGGGCTGATCATGCTCGGCCCCGGCATGTTCGACGCGGCCGACGGCACCCTGCGCCACCTGGACGGCGCCGTGCTGGACGGCCCCCGGCTGGACGTGTGGCGGGCGCCGATCGACAACGACCGCGGCGCGGACTGGTATCCGGACGGGCAGCTCGAACGCCGCTGGCGCGAGGCCGGGTTGGACCGGATGCGGCACCGGATCGACGAAGTGTCCTGCGGCGCGGACACGTTGACCGTCTCCACCCGGGTCGCACCGGCCGCCTCCGACCTGGGACTGCGCACGGTCTACCGCTGGACCGCGGCCGGCGACCAGCTCGCCCTGGACGTCGAGGTCACCCCGGAAGGCCCGTGGACGCTGCCGCTGCCCAGGCTCGGCATACGGCTGGGGCTGAGCCCCACGCTCGACGCCGTCGAGTGGTACGGCGGCGGGCCCGGCGAGGCGTACCCGGACACCCGGCAGGCGTCCCGGCTCGGCCGGTACCGCTCGACCCTCGACGGCCTCCAGACGCCCTACGTGCGGCCGCAGGAGAACGGCGCCCGCGCCGACGTGCGGTGGGCGGAACTGCGCCGACCCGACGGCACCGGGCTGCGGGTCACCGGTGCGCCACCCTTCTGGTTCACCGCCCGGCCGTGGAGCACCGACGACCTCGCGGCAGCCGAGCACACGTACGAGTTGAGGCGCGGCGACGTGCTGTGGCTGCACCTGGACCACGGACTGCACGGGGT
>NZ_JACEGK010000271.1:0-10504 GCF_056859195.1 Streptomyces sp. NH27 | reverse complement strand
GCCCCACCCGTCGGACCCCGACCCGCCGACCTCCCCCGAATCGGCTCCGCGGCCGTCCCCGGACCGAGCAGGTGGGGCCGGGGACGGCCGTCGGTGCCGGTCGGTCAGCCGGCCGGGCGGACGGACACCGTCCGGGTGCCGGCGGTCAGCCCGTCGAGCACCACGTACCCGTCATGGCACCGGGCGGCGTAGGCCCTGGCCCTCCTGCCGTTCCACGCCTGCTTGCCGTCGACGTGCACGGTGACGGTCCGTCCGTCGGTGGGGACGGCGACGCTGCCGCGGGTGCCGCGCGGCACCCGGATGGTCAGCGCGAACGTGCCCCGGCCGGGGTGGTGCCAGTCCACCGCGAGCGGGCCGCGCGGGGTGGGCACCTGGCCGCGCGCCCAGGCGACCGAGCCGGGGCGGGGGCGCACCGACCAGGTGGTGAAGCCCGGCGCGGTCGGTCGGACGCCGAGCAGTTCGTTGGTGAGCGCCGGCACCACGCCGGTCGACCAGCCGTGCGCCATGCTGGTGTACGAGCCTTCGTACAGCGACCCGTCGGGGCCGATGCCCTCCCAGTTGGTGATGCCCGGGTCGTGGGTGTCCATCCAGCCGTAGGTGCGGCGGATCTGGTCCAGCGCGGAGTCCTCCCGGCCGCTGCGGAAGCGGGCGACCAGCTCCGGGTAGGACGTGAAGGCGTAGACCCGCTGCGAGGCGCCGTCGAAGATGGTGTCGTTGTCCATGAAGGCGTTGCCGTACGGCAGTACCGTCGTGGCGTCCAGGTGGGCGAGCGCGGACGCGGCCCGGGTGGCGTCGGCCACGCCGGCGGTGATCGCGATCGCGTTGCCGTCCTGGGCGTGCCGGGCCGGGCCGCTGGAGGAGTCCAGGTAGGCGCCGGCGGCCGCGTCCCACAGGTGGGCGTTGATGGCGGCGGCGACGGTGTTCGCCCGGTCCGTCCAGCGGCCGGCGTCGGCGGAGTTGCCGAGGTAGGTCGCTGTCGAGGCGGCGTCGGTGAGGGCCTGCACGTAGTTGGCGTTGTAGTAGGTGATCTGTCCGGTGCGGCCGAGGAAGGCGTAGTCGCCGTACCCCGAAGTGCCGCCCAGGCCCTTGCTGAGCAGGCCGTCCGCGTCGGTCACCGACGGGTACCAGGAGTCGAGCACCTTCGTCAGGTGCGGGTAGTAGCCGGTGGCGTAGCCGCGGTCGCCGGTGTGCAGGACGTAGTCCCAGCTGCAAGTCACCCACCACAGCGGATAGTCGAACAGCGGCAGGGTGTAGCCGTTGATCGACGCCGGCGGAATCCAGCCGTCGGAGCGCTGGTGGTCGGCGAGGTCGGCGAGCACGTTGCGGGCGGCCGCGGCCGCGTCGTCGTGGGTGAGGTAGAGGGTGCGGGCGGACACCGCGAGGTCGCCGACATACGGGTCCCGGTCGCGCTTGGCGCCGTCCTGGAGGACCAACTTGCCGTCCAGGGAGGGGCTGTCGGCGCCCCGGGGGTCGATGTCGTCGGACCGGAAGGTGTCGGTGACCAGCTCGTTGGTGTATGCGGCGCCGTACCAGTAGCGGTTGAGGTCGTCGTCGGCGCTGAGGAACCAGCCGGTGTAGGAGTCCGGGGTGCCGAGGTACGCGGTGAACTCCAGCCACACCGCGTCGATGGACACCTCACCCCAGGGCTGGGCGGCCGGCGCGTCGGAGGCGAGCGCGTCCAGGCTGATCTGCAGGTAGCGGAAGCCGTGCAGGCCGTCGGCGTAGACCTGGGTGCCGCTGAGGTAGCCCTTGGTGTCCTTCCAGTCGGCGCCGCCGGCCGGCACCGCGAACTGGTCGGTGCCCTGGGAGGGCACCCCGGACTGGTCGGCGCGGGTGAAGTCGCTGCGGTCGGTGAGGAATTGGACGGTCTCGGAGAACGCCAGCCGCACGCCGGGAGAGTTGTCCGAGGCCGAGGCGAAGTTGACGTGCGGGTAGCCCACCACGACCTTGCCGAAGTCCACCACCACCCGCGGGATGTCGTCGTCGGGCAGCAGCCCCGGGTACACCTCGTTGATCCGGGTGAACTCGCCCTGGGGCGTGCTCTGGTCGGCGGTGACATTGATCCGTACCTGCGTGCTGGACACCGTCGTGGCGAAGGGCACGGCCCGCCGGACGGACGTGTTGCCGGTGACGGTGGCGGCGGTCTGCCAGGCGGAGCCGTCCCACGTCTCGACGGTGAAGTCGGACGGCACGCCGTCGGAGTTGGACAGCAGGGTGATGCCCGGCAGGGACAGCGGCGCGGCCGTGGTGACCGTCAGGGTGTCGGGGTAGGCCGCGATCGTGTCGTCGTTCCAGAAGGTGTCGGGGTTGCCGTCGATCGCGTTGGCGGCGTCGTAGGTGCGCGGCTGCCCGTCGTTGCCGCCGTTGGGCGCGTGCGAGGACGAGGCGGTCGCCGTGGTGCCGTCCGGCCAGCGCGGCGGCTGCGCCGGCTGCGGGCGGGTCAGCACGGTGACGCCGCCGCCCGGAGCCAGCAGCGCCTGGGGGTCGGTCACCGCGCCGCTGCTGCGCAGCACGCTCACCGGCCGTACGGTCCGGCTGGACGGGCCCTGGACGTACTTCTGCCAGTCGCCCGTGCCGTGCGGGCCTGGGGTGCCCGCCGGGCCGTGGTGGGCGCTGTCCGCGGCGGCGGTCCCGGCGGAGCCGAAGGTGAGCCCGGCGGCCGCCAGCGCGGCCCCGCCGAGTCCGGCCTTCATGACGGTACGGCGCTGCGGTCCGGGTGGGCGGGGGCCTTCTCCCGCAGGGGTGTTGGGCATGGTGGCGGCTCCAGACTGGAATGCGGCGTGAAACGATTCAACGACCGAGTGCGGCTTGAGGCTACAAGCACATCCAAGCCCCGTCCAGGTGTCGCGCCGGGCGAGACTTCGGAGCGCGCCTCGGGTGCAACGAGGCTTGAATCGATATGGACGAGGCGGCGGTGCACGGCCCCTGATCGTCCGTCAGGTGCAGAACGCTTGACGCCGGAGCCCTTCGTCGTCAGGATTCCTGTCATTCTTGGCATGCCCCGCGCCCCGGATCTCACCAGGCCCGGCCCGCGCAGAGAGCTGACAACGTTGTCAACGAACTGGAGTACACGATGACCCGACGGACGCGGCTGCGAAGAGCGGCCACCGCGGCAGTGGTCGCGCTCGCCGCGGCTTTCGCGGCGGCACTGCCGGCGCAGACCGCCTCGGCCGGCACGGCGAGCGCGGGCGGGGACCTGACCCACCTGGTGAACCCGTTCATCGGGACCCAGGACGACGGCAACACCTACCCCGGCGCCGCCATACCCTTCGGCATGGTCCAACTCTCCCCGGACACCGGCCACAACACCGGCTACGACTACAACCAGGACCACATCCTCGGCTTCAGCTCGGTGCACCTGTCCGGCGTCGGCTGCGGCCTCGGCGGCGACCTGCCGGTGCTGCCCACCACCGGTGACATCACCAGCACCGACGACGCGCGGTACGCGGCACCGTTCAGCCACGACGACGAGAGCGCGTCGCCCGGGTCGTACCAGGTCAAGCTCGGCACCGGCATCACCGCCGAGCTGACCGCGACCGCGCGCACCGGCTGGCAGCGCTACACCTTCCCCGCGACCGACAAGGCCAACGTCCTGCTGAACAGCGGCCAGGCGCTGCACAAGGTGACCAGCAGCACCGTGACCGTCGTGGACGACCGCACCGTGCTCACCGCCATCACCGGCAGCGGCTTCTGCCAGGACACCAAGCCGTACACGCTCTACACCGAGACCCGCTTCGACCGGCCCTTCGCCTCCTACGGCACCTGGAACGGCGACACCGTCACCGCGGGCAGCGCCAAGTCCACCTCCACCGGACGCGGCGGCGCCTACGTGCGGTTCGACACCACCAAGGACCGCGCCGTCACCGCCGTGACCTCGCTGTCGTGGACCGGCCCGGCCGGCGCCGCGAAGAACCTCGCCGCCGAGGGCCGCGGCAGCTTCGACCGCGCCCGTGCCGCCGCCAAGCAGGCGTGGCAGGACCGGCTCGCGCAGATCCGGGTGACCGGCGGTACCGACGAGCAGCAGCGCACCTTCTACTCGTCGCTGTACCGGTCCTTCCTCGCCCCGAACGTCGGCGACGACGTGGACGGCCGGTACACCGGCTGGGACGGCAGGGTGCACCCCGCGGACGGCATCACCTACTACCAGAACTGGTCGCTGTGGGACACCTACCGCACCCAGCAGCAGCTCCTGTCGCTGCTGGCGCCGAGCGAGTCCCGGGACATGGCGCTGTCGCTGCTGCGGGTGGCCGACGAGAGCGGGCAACTGCCGCGCTGGGGCTACGGCACCGTCGAGACCAACATCATGACCGGCGACCCGGTCACCCCCTTCCTGGTGGACGCCTACCGGCAGGGGCTGCTCAAGGGCCATGAGCAGGAGGCGTACCGCGTGCTGAAGCAGCACGTCGACCACGCGGCGCCCGCCTCCTCGCCGTCCGCCGACCGGCTGGCCGACCCGGAGTACCTGGCGAACGGCTACGTGCCGTACGACCCGACCCGGCCGCAGACCAAGCCCGGCGACGACGACTACCAGCACGGGCCGTCCGCGACGCTGGAGTACGCGCTCGCCGACGCGGCGCTCGGCGGGATGGCGCGCGACCTGGGCCACACCGCGGACGCCGCCAAGTACCTGACCCGCGGACAGAACTACCGCAGCATCCTCAACCGGGCGACCGGCTTCTTCCAGGCCCGCGACACCGACGGCGCGTTCGTCGGGCCGACCGACCCGGCCTCCGGTGTCGGCTTCCACGAGGGCACGTCCTGGCAGTACATGTGGCTGGTGCCGCAGGACCTGCCCGGCCTGCTCGACCAGATCGGCGGCACCTCCGCCGGGAACGCGCGGTTGGACTCCTTCTTCGCCTACGACCAATTGCTCAAGGACCCGGCTGGCACCGCCCGGAACGTGTGGGTCAACGGCCCCTACTCGTACTACAACCAGGACAAGTACAACCCGCAGAACGAGCCCGACCTCAGCGCCCCGTACACGTATCTGTCCACCGGGCAGCCGTGGAAGACCACCGACGTGGTGCACGCCGCGCTGACGCTGTTCACCGACGCGCCCAACGGGGTCACCGGCAACGACGACCTCGGCACGATGTCGGCCTGGCAGGTGCTGTCCGCGATCGGGATCTACCCGATGGCCCCCGGCACCGACCAGTGGGGCGTGTCCACGCCGCTGTTCGATCGGGTCGACCTCAGCCTGGACCGTAAGTACTACCCGGCCGCCCGGCTGACCGTCACCGCGCCCGGCAGCAGCGACACCGACCGCTACATCCAGTCCGCGCGCCTGGGCGGCAAGGCACTCGCCCGCACCTACTTCACCACCGCCGACATCAAGGCCGGCAAGGACCTCGCGCTGACCCTCGGCACCAAGCCCTCGACCTGGGGCACCGCCAAGTCGGCCGCCCCGCCCGCCCTGGACCACGTGCCCGACACCCGGCGGCACACCGCCGCGGCCGTGAACCCGGCCGCGCCCGGCATCCTCGCCGGGGCCAAGGCCACCGAGGTGGACCTGGCCGCGGTGCTCTCCGGGCCCGGCAAGGTGACCGGTTCGGTGACCGTCTCCGGGACCGGGCCGCTGACCGTGGACCCGGCACGGACGTCCTTCACCGTCGAGTCGAAGTCCCTGCCCGCCACCCATGTGGTGCCCCTGCACGTCTCCGCTCCGGCGGGCACGCCCGACGGCACCTACCCGGTCACCGTCAAGGTGACGCAGGCCGGTGGCCCGACCGCGACCAGGACCGTACCGGTCTCGGTGACGACCTCCGGCTGCCAGGGCACCGGCGGCTACTGCCCGCAGGACCTGTCCGCGCAGTACGACGTGGACGGGGTGAGCGCGGCGGGCGGCCCCGGCGCGGACTTCGACGGCACCGGCACCAGTTACCCCGCCGAGCAGATGCCCACGCCCGGCACCGGGGTACTGGCCGGCCGCGCCTACGACTTCCCCGACACCTCCGGCACCGCGAAGAACTTCGTCACCGCCCACGGCCAGACCGTCTCCCTGATGTCGCGCGCCTACTCGGGGCTGGACGTGCTGCTCGCCGCGCACGGCGGCGACGTCACCTCGACCGCGACGGTGCGCTACACCGACGGCAGCAGCGCGCAGTTCGCGCTGAACGCCACCGACTGGGCGGCCGGCTCCCCACGGCTCGGCGAGGACGTCGCCGTGCACGCCGACAGCCGCTACGACAAGAACGGCGCGCCGGACGGCGTCGCGGTCAACCTCTGGCACATCTCCGTCCCGCTGGACAGCGGCAGGACGGCGGAGTCCCTCACCCTTCCCGACAACACGAACCTGGCGCTGTACGCGATCAGCGGTCACAACGCCTGATCAAGGCCGACCGCCCCTGATCGCCGCCTGATCGCCCGACCGACCGTCATATACCTGCCGGTGCCCCGTTCGTCCGCGACCCCCGTGCGAGCGGGCGGGGCACCGGTCAGTACCTGGAGCCGTAACCAGAAAGGCAGCACCTTCATGAGAAGTGGCCGATCCCGCCGCACCCTCGCCAGATCACTGCTGGCAGCCGCGGTGTCCATGGCCCTGACCGTGCCCGCCGCCGGCCTCGCGCACGCCGCGGGCAGCGGCTCGCACGGCGCGGGCCACGCCCCCGCGCCGGCCTTCACCACGTCCTTCGAGTCCGGGCAGCCGCAGCCGACCTGGACGAGCACCTCGGAGACCGACGCGAAGGGCAAGGCGTGGGTCGCCGGCGTGACCGCCGGCACCGTGCCGGTGCTGGCCGGCAGCATCAAGGACAAGATCGCCAAGGTCACGGCGAGTTCCGACAACCCGCCCGACGAGACGGCCGGCATGGCCGCCGACGAGGACCCCAACACCAAGTGGCTGACCTTCGCCACCACCGGCTGGCTGCAGTACGAGCTGAGCGGTGACGTCACCGTCAAGAAGTACGCGCTCACCTCGGCCAACGACAGCCCGGACCGCGACCCGAAGGACTTCGAGCTCCAGGGCTCGGCCGACGGCTCCAACTGGACCACCGTGGACAGCCGGAGCGGCCAGAAGTTCGGCAACCGCTTCGCGTCCGACATCTTCGACGTGGCCCACCCCGGCGCCTACCGCTACTACCGGCTCGACGTCACGGCCAACAGCGGCGACACCGGCTCCACCCAGCTCGCCGACCTCATCCTCTCCGACGGCTCCGCCGCCCCGACCCCGGTGGCCGGCATGACCACCGACGTGGGCAGCGGCCCGTCCTCGGGTCCCGACGTCAAGCCGAACGTCGGCTTCACCGGCGCCAAGGCGCTGGAGTACGCCGGCACCCACACCGCGTCCGGCGCGGTGCACGCCTGGAACAAGCTCTACGACGTGCACATCCCGGTCGCGCGTGACACCCGGCTGTCGTACGACATATTCCCGGAGCTGACCGGCGGGGACCTGAAGTACCCCAGCACGTACGCCTCGGTCGACCTGCACTTCACCGACGGCAGCTACCTGAGCCAGCTGCGGAACAGCGCGCAGGACGCGAACGGCGTCGCGCTCAGCCCGCGGGCGCAGGGCGACTCGAAGATCCTCTACGCCTCGCAGTGGAACGCGGTCGCCGCGTCCGTCGGCAAGGTCGCCGCGGGCAAGACGATCGACCGCATCCTGCTCGGCTACGACGACCCGGCCGGCAGCGCCGCAGCGGGCGCCGCCACCCAGTTCAAGGGCTGGATCGACGACCTGACGATCGGCGCGGCCCCGGCGGCGAACACGTCCAAGAGCTACGTGGAGCACGTGGACACCCGGCGCGGCACCAACTCCTCCGGGTCCTTCTCCCGCGGCAACAACCTGCCGCTGACCGCGGTGCCGAACGGCTTCAACTTCTACACCCCGGTCACCGACGCCGGTTCGGACAGCTGGGAGTACAGCTACGCGGCGCAGAACAACGCCGACAACCTGCCCACCTTGCAGGCGCTCGGCATCAGCCACGAGCCCAGCCCGTGGATGGGCGACCGCGACCTGTTCCAGGTGATGCCCTCCGCGGCGGCCGGCACCCCGGACCTGGACCGCACCAAGCGGGCGCTGCCCTTCAAGCACTCCGACGAGGTGGCCCAACCCGACTACTACGGCGTGACGTTCACCGACGGCATCAAGGCCGAGCTCGCGCCCGCCGACCACTCGGCGATCCTCCGCTTCACCTTCCCCGGCAAGACCGGTGACCTGCTCTTCGACAACATCGACAACAACGGCGGCCTGACCTTCGACGCCGCCAAGGGCACCCTCGACGGCTGGTCGGAGCACAAGAGCGGCCTGTCCACCGGCGCCAGCCGGATGTACGTGCACGCCGAGTTCGACCGGACGCCCGGCACGGCCACCAAGACCACCGGCCAGGGCCGCGACAACGTCACCGGCTACGCGCAGTTCGACACCTCCGGCAACAAGGTGGTGACCATGCGCGTCGCCACCTCGTTCATCAGCGCCGACCAGGCGAAGAAGAACCTGGACCAGGAGATCCCGCAGGGCACCTCCTTCACCTCCGTGCAGAACCGCGCCGCGCAGGCGTGGAACGCCAAGCTCGGCAAGGTCCAGGTACAGGGCGCCGGCGACGACCAGCTGACCACGCTCTACTCCGACCTGTACCGGATGAACCTGTACCCGAACTCCGCCTCGGAGAACACCGGGACGAACGCGCACCCGGTGTGGAGCTACGCCAGCTCGTTCTCGCCGCAGGGCCCCAGCTCCCCGACGCAGACCGGCGCGAAGGTCGTCCCCGGCCAGGTCTACGTCAACAACGGCTTCTGGGACACCTACCGCACCGAGTGGCCGGCCTACTCGCTGCTGGAGTCCGACACCGCGGGCAAGCTGGCCGGCGGCTTCGTGCAGCAGTACAAGGACGGCGGCTGGACCGCCCGCTGGTCCTCGCCCGGCTACGCCGACCTGATGACCGGCACCAGCTCCGACGTCGCCTTCGCCGACGCCTATGCCAAGGGCGTGACCGGCTTCGACGCCAAGGCCGCGTACGAGGCGGCGGTGAAGAACGCCACCACCGTCTCGCCGAACTCCGGCACCGGCCGCAAGGGCATCGACACCTCCGAGTTCACCGGCTACACCAACACCGCGGTGGACGGCAGCGTCTCCTGGTCGCTGGACGGCTACGTCAACGACTACGGCATCGGCACCATGGCGGCGAAGCTCGCGACGGCGCCCGGCACCTCCAAGGCCGACCGCGAGCGCTACCAGGAGGAGTCCGCGTACTTCCTGGCCCGCGCGCAGAACTACACCACCCTGTTCAACAAGAACGTGGGCTTCTTCGAGGGCCGTAACGCCGACGGCTCCTGGCGTGTGGCGGACTCCGACTACGACCCCAAGACCTGGGGTTACGAGTACACCGAGTCCAACGGCTGGAACTACGCCTTCACCGTGCCGCAGGATCCGGCCGGCCTGACCTCGCTGTACGGCGGCCAGAAGAGCATGGAGAAGAAGCTCGACACGTTCTTCGGCACGCAGGAGACCGCCCAGGGCGACACCGGTTCGTACGGCGGCACCATCCACGAGATGATCGAGGCCCGTGACGTCCGGATGGGCGAACTGGGCATGAGCAACCAGCCGTCGTACGGCATCCCTTACATGTACGACTACGCGGGCGCGCCGGCCAAGACCCAGGCGGCGGTCCGGGAGATCGAGCAGCGGCTGTTCAACGGCAGCTCGATCGGCCAGGGCTACCCCGGCGACGAGGACAACGGCGCCACGTCCACCTGGCAGATCTTCAGCGCGCTCGGCTTCTACCCGCTCCAGACCGGCAGCGGCAACTACGAGATCGGCTCGCCGCTGTTCACCAAGGCGACGATCCGCCTCGACAACGGCAGGACCATCACCGTCAACGCGCCGAACAACAGCCGCAGCAACGTCTACGTGCAGTCGCTGAAGGTCAACGGCAAGCCGTACAACAAGGTCTACCTGACGCAGGACCAGCTCTCCAAGGGCGCCGTGCTGGACTTCAGCATGGGCTCCAAGCCCTCCAAGTGGGGCACCGGGAGCAACGCCGTCCAGACCTCGCTGACCCCGGCCGGCGGCACCCCGAAGCCGCTCGCGGACACCACCGGAGCCGGTCTCGGCACCGGCTCGGCGGCCGACGGCACCGACGTGGCCGGCCTGTTCGACAACACCTCCAAGACCGCGGTGACCTTCCCGACCGCGACCCCGCAGATCAGCTACGCCTACCAGGGCAGCGGCAAGTCGGCCGAGCAGAAGGCCACCTTCTACACCCTCACCTCCGGCAGCACCGCGGCCCAGGACCCGAAGAGCTGGCAGCTCCAGGGCTCCGTCGACGGCGGCAAGCACTGGACGACCGTCGACACCCGCAGCGGCCGGACCTTCGACGACCGCCTCCAGACCCGTCCCTTCGAGGTCGCCCACCCCGGCGACTACTCGTCATACCGCCTGGTGGTGACCGCGAACAACGGCGGCACGTCCACCACGCTGTCCGAGGTGGAACTGCTCGCCACATCCGGCGCGAGCGCCCACCACTGATCCACACCCGCCCGCGGCGACGCCCCCGTCACACCCGTGGCG
>NZ_JACEGK010000270.1:0-10514 GCF_056859195.1 Streptomyces sp. NH27 | reverse complement strand
CCCCCGCACCGCCCGCCGCGCCCACAGCGCCGGACAGGTACGATCGGCGGCGCCGCGACTGGCGAGGGTGGACCACCACCGGGAAGCGGCGCGAACACCTTCGGACGCGTCGACCGCCTGGGCGCCTCGGATCAGCGCACGCGACCGAGGAGGATTCCGGATGGAACTGCGGTACGGACTCAACCCCCAGCAGCAGCCGGCCGATGCCGTACCCGTGGCGCCCGGGCCGGGCCCGCTGCGGGTGCTCAACGGCGACCCGTCGTACATCAACCTGCTGGACGCGCTGGCCGGTTGGCAGCTCGTACGGGAAGCGGCGGCCGCGCTCGGGCGGCCCGCGGCGGCGTCGTTCAAGCACGTGTCCCCCGCGGGCGCGGCGATAGCCGGTCCGGTGGACGCGGACACCGTCGCCCGTTACGGCCTCGGTCCCGCCGCGCCCGGCCCGCTGGCCGGCGCGTATCTCCGGGCCCGGGACGCCGATCCGAGGTCGTCCTACGGAGACCTGGCCGCCGTGTCGCACCCGGTGGACGACGAACTCGCCGAGCTGCTGGGCGGGTTGGTCTGCGACGGCATCGTGGCACCCGGCTACGCGCCCGGCGTGGTGGCCACGTTGAGCCGCAAGCGTCGGGGCCGCTTCCTGGTGCTGGAGGCCGATCCCGCGTACGTGCCGCCGCCCATCGACAGCCGCGAGGAGTACGGGCTACGGCTGAGCCAGGCGCGCGACGACGTGCCGATCTGCCCGGACCTGCTGACCGACGTGGTGTGCGGCGAGTTGCCGCCGGCCGCCGCCGACGACCTGTTGCTCGGCCTCACCGTGGTCCGCCACACCCAGTCCAACTCGGTCTGCTACGTGCGGGACGGGGTGACGCTCGGGATCGGCGCGGGCCAGCAGTCCCGGCTGGACTGCACCCGCCTGGCGGGCCGCAAGACGCACACCTGGTGGATGCGCCGCCACCCCGCCGTACGCGCCATGGAGTTCAGGCCCGAGGTACGCCGGCAGGACCGCGTGAACTGGCAGGTGCGTTGCGCCGAGGGCGACTTGACGCCGTACGAGGCCGAGGCGCTGCGCGAGGTACTGGCCGGGCCGCCACCGGCGGCGGTGCTCCTGCCGGACGGCGGTGAGCGGCGCGCGTGGCGGCAGCGGCTGTCCGGGGTGGCGTTCGCCTCGGACGGGGCGCTGCCGTTCGCGGACAACGTGGAGCACGCGGCGCGCTACGGGGTGCGGTGGATCGCCGAGCCTGGCGGGTCGATCCGTTCGGACAAGGTCACCGAGGCGTGCGAACGGCATGGAATGACGCTGGTGCGGACCGGACTTCGACTCTTCCGGCACTGATCCGCCCCGGGGCGGCGTGGAGTTCGCGGCCGGTCACGCGCCGAACGCGCCGTGCCGCCCCTCGCCCAAGGTGAACCGGGCCGCACCCGCTGCCATTTCGGTGAGCGAGACCTGGCCGTGAGCGAACTCGTTGGTCAGCGCCTCCTGTTCGGGCTGCCCCTCCTGCTCCAGCAGGGACATCCGGTCCTCGCGCAGGCAGGTCTGCGGGAACGCGGCGATCTGCGCGGCCAGTTGCTCGGCGGCGGCGCGGGCGGTGCCGGTCGGGACCAGCCGGTCGGCCAGACCGATGGCGTGGGCCTCGGCCGCGTCGACCGGGCGCCCGGTGAGCACCAGGTCCATCGCCCGCCCCGCACCGATCAGCCGGGGCAGTCGTACGGTGCCGCCGTCGATCAGCGGCACTCCCCAACGGCGGCAGAACACCCCGAACACGGCGCCCCGCTCGACCACGCGCAGGTCGCACCACAGGGCCAACTCCAGCCCGCCCGCGACCGCGTGGCCCGCGACGGCGGCGATCACCGGCTTGCTCAGCCGCATCCGGGTGGGGCCCATCGGGCCGTCGCCGTCGGGCGCGAGCCGGTTGCCGCGCTCGGTGCCGACCGCCTTGAGGTCGGCGCCCGCGCAGAACGTGCCGCCCTCGCCCCACAGCACCGCGACGGCCGCGTCCGGGTCGGCGCCGAACGCCCGGAACGCGTCCGCGAGCGCCTGCGCGGTGGCCCGGTCGACGGCGTTGCGGGCGTGCGGCCGGGACAGCACCACGGTGGTGACCGGACCGGAGCGCTCGGTGCGAACGGCCGGCCCTGGCTGCACGGATGGCACGGGTGGCACGGGCCCTTCAGGTGGTACGGGCGGTAAGGGCACGGCGCGGGCTCCTCGTCTACTGGTGCGGGCTCGTTCGGCTGCGCGCGCTCGGCCGTCCCGCTCAGCCGTAACGGACAGTTGTGCTCGGCTCAGTTGCCCTCGCTCAGTTGTGCTCCGACAGCAGCACGGCGACCGTGCCGGGTTCGAGCGCGCGGAAGACGTGCGGGACGTCGCCGGGGTAGCTGATGTAGTCGCCGGGGTGCAGCTCGACCGGGTCGTCGGTGATGCCGACCATGGCGCGGCCGGTGCTCAGCACCACGTGCTCGACCAGTCCGGGCATGTGCGGCTCGGACTCGCGGGCGCTGCCGGGCTGTGCGGAGACGACGTAGATGTCCCGGCGGGCGTGCGGCGGGCAGGACGCGAGGAGCGTGGCGACGTAGGAGGAGTGCTCGGCGGTGAAGGTGGGGCCCTCGCCGGCGCGGATCACCTGGACCCGGGGCCGCGGCGGGTCGACGAGCTGGGCGAAGGGCACGTCGAGGGCGACGCTGAGCGCCCACAGCGTCTCCACGCTCGGGTTGCCGGTGGCCGATTCGAGCTGGGAGAGCGTGGACTTGGCGATGCCCGCGCGGCGCGCGGCCTCGGCGAGGGAGAGCCCGGCGCGGCGCCGCTCCTGCTGCAGAGAGGCGGCGATGGCGGCGATCGGGGGGCCGCCGCGTGGTCTGTCCTCCGTCGTCATACCGGATGGCTCCAGATCCGTTCGATAAAGAAGTCTCATCGTTCGGCTTGACGAACGACGATCTGCCGTGTTCATTCTATACGGTGATACGTTCGATATGGCGAACCCCGGAGAAGGACCTGGCGGACCTGCTCCGCGACATCGCCCTGGTCTGCGTGGCCGACGCGCTCGTCGGGGTGTCCTTCGGCGCGATCGCGGTCGGGCTCGGCCTGCCACTGTGGCTGCCGATGCTGATGTCGGTGGTGGTGTTCGCGGGCGCGGCGCAGTTCCTCTTCATCGGAATCGTGGGGGCCGGGGGCAACCCGGTGGCCGCGCTCGCGGCGGGCCTGCTGGTCAACGTGCGGCACGTGCCGTTCGGCTTCGCGGTCGGGGACGTGCTCACCGGCACCGGATGGCTGCGCCGGATCGCGGGCAGCCATGTGATGGTCGACGAGACGGTGGCGTTCACGCTCGCGCAGCGCACGCCGGCCCGGCGGCGTACGGCGTACTGGCTGTGCGGGGCCGGGCTGTTCACGGCCTGGAACCTCGGGGTGGTGGCCGGCGCGTTCGGCGGCCGCGCGGTCGGCGACACCGACGCCTTCGGGCTCGACGCGGCCTTCCCCGCGGTGCTGCTCGCCCTCCTGCTCCCCTCCCTCGACCGGGCCGGCAACCGGCGGGCGGCGTTGGCCGGGGTGGTGGTCGCGCTCGTCACGACGCCGTTCCTGCCCGCCGGGCTGCCAGTGCTGCTCGCGCTCGCCGGCGTCGCGGCCGGACTGCCGTACGGCGCGATGCCCGCCCCCGCCCCCGCGGCCTCGACCGCGACCGCGACCGCGACCGAGGAGAAGGTGCGCCGATGAACACCGGGCTTCTGGTCGCCACGGCCGTCCTGGGCGCGGGCACCTTCGCGTTCCGTTTCGCCGGGCCCGTGCTGCGCTCCCGGATCACCCTCTCGGCCCGGGTCGAGCAGTTCATGGCCACCGCCGTGGTCGTCCTGCTGGCCGCGCTCGTGGCCACGTCCGCGCTGACCGAGGGCCACGGCTTCGCCGGTACGGCGCGCACCGCCGGAGTGGCCGTGGGCGGGCTGTTCGCCTGGCGCCGCGCCCCGTTCGCGGTGGTCGTCCTGGTCGCGGCGGTCACCGCCGCGGTGCTGCGCCTGCTCGGCGTGAGCTGAACGTTGCGGAAGGCAGCGGGAAGCGGCGGGAAGCGGCAGTAACGAGCAGGACGCGGCGGGGAACCACGCGGCGCCGGGCCGCCTTCCGGGACGTGCGGGGTCAAAACGTATGGCCGGTAGGGGAGGTGACAGAGGGGCGACAGATCGTGTTACCTGTCATGTCTCCGTCGATTCATGGCCGACGGGCACCGTCTGGACGGAGCGACACCCCCACAGGAGGACACGTGACCGGTCGGTTGATCCGCCGAGCTTCCCTACGAATTCGCGCCGCGCTACTGGGCGTTGCGACGCTGTGCCTCGCCTTCACCGTCGCCGGTGCCGGCGGCGGCGCGGCGTCCGCCGCCGACACGGACGCGCTGCCGTTCTCCGGCAGCACCGGCTCCGGGCTGCACAACACCTACGACCCGGACACGTTCACCTACCTCGCGCAGGCGCTGGACACCGGGACGTCGATGATCGAGCTGGACGTCTGGGACGACTTCGTCACCCAGGAGTGGAAGGTCAGCCACTCCAACCCGCTGGGCAACAGCAACAATTGCGTCAACGCGTCGTCCGCCGCCGACCTGTACACCGGGGGTGCCAACAAGGATCTGGAGAGCTGCCTGGACGACGTACGGGTGTGGCTGGGCGCGCACCCGGGGCACGGGCCGCTGATCATCAAGCTGGAGATGAAGGCCGGTTTCCAGGCGACGTACGGGATGAGCCCGGCGAAGCTGGACCAGTCGATCAGCGCGCACCTGGGCAGCCTTGTCTACAAGCCGTCGGACCTGCTGGCGAAGCCGGGCGGCGGCCAGTACGCGTCGCTGGACGAGGCGGCAAGTGCGGGCAACTGGCCGACCCGGCAGCAACTCGCGGGCAAGGTACTGCTGGAGGCCATCCCCGGCACCGTCGAGGAGGCCAACCCGACCGACACGCTGTGGACCGACCAGGAGTACGCCGACTACCTCGCGGGGTTGCAGGGCCAGGGCAGGCTGGCGCAGGCCAACGTCTTCCCCGCGGTGCACAACGCCCAGGCCGGCGACCCGCGTTCGCGCTACTCCGACGCCTCGATCCGCCCCTGGTTCGTGGTCTTCGACGGTGACGCCGCGACCTATCTGAACGGCAGTATCGACACGAGCTGGTACGACACCCACCACTACCTGCTGATCATGACCGACGCGCAGAACGTACCGCCCACCCTGGACGACACCAATCCGACGTCCGCGGACGCGCAGGCCCGGGTCGCCCAACTGGCCAAGGCCCACGCGTCGATCGCGTCCAACGACTGGACCGGCCTCACCGACGTCCAGTCGACGGTGCTGCCGCGCGGCTGACCGCCGGAATTCCAACCGGCGTGCACACCAAGCACGTTCGCAACCGCACGGCGCGCCCGAACATCACGCGCCGGTCGGGCTGAGGTGGACGGCCGCGAGTTGCCAGCGGCCGTCCACCTCCACGATGGTCTGGGTGATACGGAACCGGGCGTCCGCGTCGCGTCCGTCGAAGACGCTCTGCTGGCCCTGGACGCCCACCGCGACGGCGGTACGGCCGTACTGACGCAGCGTCACCTCGTCCCAGGTGAAGTCGTCGTGCACCAGCGCGCCCGACGCGTAGCGGTCGAGCCACTGCGCCTTGCCCAGCACGAAGCCGCGCGGGCCGACCGCGGTGAAGTCGTCGGTGAGCAGGGCGTCGAGAGCGGCCACGTCACCGCGCCGCTCCGCCTCCGCCCAGCGGCGGCCGAAGCCGGCGAGTTCGTCACGGTGCTCCGCCTCCAGTACTTCCGGCGCTGCCGACATTCCTGACGTCTCTGGCATTCTGGCCTCCGTTGCACGTGTGCCGCGCCCCTGCGGGGTCTCACCATGAAGACTCCCGCGGGCGGGGATTCGTGACATCGGCCGGCGGTAGGCAACCGCGTTGCTCCCAGCGGAACCACCGGGCACCGGCCGGCGTACTCCCGCAGGAGTAACGGCCGGAACGGGGCCGGGGCAACGGGCGCGCGCCGGGGACCGCCGCGCCGGGCCCCGGTGCACCAGGTCGTTGCCGTCAGCAAACACAGGACAGAACGTCAGCGGGCGACGGATCGACGGTCGGCGGGCGAGGGACCGCCGGTCAACTGGCCAGGGACTGACCGTCGCCCATCACGATCACCGGGTGGTCGGCGGGCAGCAGGGTGTGCAGCAAGGTCACCATGTGGGGCGCGGCGATGCTGACGCAGCCGTGGGTGGGGCCGCCGTGGTCGACGTGCACCCAGATGCCGCCGCCCTTGCTCGCGCCGAGCGGCTGGGTGCCGTCGAGCGGGGAGTTGCCGGGGACACGGTTGTAGTCGATCGCGATGACGTAGTCGAACGCCTCGTCCAACGTCTCACCGTCGAAGCCGACGCCGCCGGCGTGGAAGCTCGACGAGTGGTCGTAGGGGAGCTTGGTGCCCGGGTCGGTGTCGAAGCCGCCCGCGTCGTGCAGGGTGAACACGCCGATCGGGCTGTGCAGGTCGCCGGCGTGGTGATCGGCGATCCAGCCGTCCTTGGCGTTGTGCGCCGACCAGGTCGCGCCGGGGTGCCAGTGACCGTCGGACAGCCGGGACCACAGTGTGACCAGGGAGTCGGCCGAGTTCTTGGCCCGGCCGGACGCCACCAGCACCTGCCGGCTGTCGGCCGGGATCTCCGCGCGGGTCCTGGGCCCGAGGCCGGGGATGGTCGACGGCATCGGGTCGGACGACGGCGAGGCGCCCGACGCGGCGTGCGCTTGCGCACCGGCGGCGAGGTGGCCGGCCGCCGAGTGACCGGAGGCGGTGTCCCGATTGTCGGAGGACTCGGTGCCGTAGTGGTCGGTGGCCACATAGCCGGCGCCGAGCAGGGTGAGGCCGACGGCGGTGACCGACACGGCGATCGCCACCCGCTTCGCGGTACGGCGCGGCCGCCGGTGCCGACGGGGGCCACGGTCGTCTTGGCTGGGACGCTGGGCAGTCGCGTCAGGAGGAGCGGCAGTCATCGGCACGATCCTCGCAAACCCGGAGTCGGAGTACATCATCCAACCCCCACCAACGCCCGATTCGCCCGACAAGTCACCTTCGTGGCGCACAGATGTACGGAATCCGAGCTGCCTTACTCCGGGTCACATCGACCTCCTCCGGGGCCAGGTGATGGCGCCGGATCACATCATCGGGTCAAGTCACCGGCGACGTCGCGGGCCCGCGTCACGGCCTCGCGTCACCGGCCCACGCCACCGGCTCGCGCCGATGAGGAGCCGATGAGGAGCCGATGAGGACACCAGCCACCGAGGACGCGGGCCGCAAACGCGTGGACCAACCGCAAGCGCTGTCATCGCCTGGCCGATTCATGCCGAACGCAGCAGCGCGTCCGCCAGTTCGCGCGGGCGGCTGAGCGCGACCAGGTGGCCGCCGGGCAACTCCTCGACGTCGAGGCCGAGGCGTTCGCGGGCCAGTCGGCGCTGGAACTCCAGCGGGAAGAAGCGGTCTCCGCGGCCCTGGAGGAAGCGGGTCGGCACGTCCGGCCACGCGGCCAGCGGCCAGGGCTGCGCGAACACCCCGGGCGGCGGCCCGGCCGGCTCCCCGGCGAACGCCTCCTCGGTCAGCGCGGGCGGCACGTCGTGGAAGAAGTCGGTGCGCACATCGAACTCCGCGTCGGTGCCCGTCCGACCGAGCGCCGCGGCGTACTCCTCGCGCGCCTCGGCCTGGCCGACGTTGGTCCACCACTCCCCCGCGCTCTCGCCGGGCGCCGGCACCATCGCGTTGACCAGCACCAGCCGGTCCACCGGCAGCGGCCCGCACACCAGCGGCGCCGAGAACCCGCCGAGCGACTGCGCCACGACCACCAGCGGCGCCTCCGGTCCGGCCGCGCCCGCGGGGACGGCGGCCTGCACGGCCGCGGTGATCGCCTCGGCGAAGTCGTCGAGGCTCGCGGTGTCGTGGGACGGCAGGTCGAGGGTCACCACCGCGTGGCCGCTCTCGCGCAGCAGCGGTGCCACCAGGTGCCAGTACCAGGCGGTGCCATCCGCGCCGGGGACGAGTACGTACGTCGCCATCGGGTCCTCTCCTCTTGCTACCACCGTGCGCCGGCCGCGCGGTCAACCCGCCGCAGAGCGGCCGTAGAGCGGCTCCCGCCCGGCCACCGAGCGGTCCCGCTCCACCGCGCTTCGAACCGTTGTCCGACCCGAGACTCCCACTGTGGATCAGTCAACCGGCCGGAGCAAGCACCGGCCTCCGCGGTGCGCCGCACCGAACGCGCCTTCCAGGGCGACCGGTTGACCGAGCACGAAGCGTGATGGCGCCGCCGACGAGGTTGCTGGACATCGGCAGGTTGGAGCCGTCGACCAGGCGGACAGCGGATAACGGAAACCGCGGCGCGCGGGGCGCAGGCGGAACGCGGGCGGAATGCAGCAGGAGGAGTGCGGGCCGGCCGGCGGCGGAACGCGGGCGGGTCGACACCGGGACACGGGCGGGCGAGCGGCAGAAAACGGGCGGGACCTGCGCTCATCTGCGGGGCCGCCGGATGGCCGCCCGAGCACGACTGGGAGAATCCTGGGAGAATGCAGTGCACGGCAGGGTGCCTGCGGGGACGGCGGACCGGTAGGACACCGCCTGTATACCCCCTATGTATAGTTCCTGCCCGGACCCGCCCGAGCAGGTCCTCCATCACAACGAGGGGGAACTCCCGCATGCGCACGACCACGGCGCGCCGAGCCCGCGCGCTGACCACGCTGCTGGCCGCCGCCACCATGGCCTTCACCCTGACCGGGTGCGACGGCTACGACAGCACGTCCCCCGCCGACGCGCGCAAGCACGTGGCGAAGAGCAGCCCCGCCGCGTTCGCGACCGACGCGAAGGGCACGGTGGACTGCCGCAAGGTCAAGTGCATCGCGATCACCTTCGACGCCGGGCCGAGCGTGCGCACCCCGCAGATACTGAGCATCCTCAGCAAGTACCACGTGCACGCGACGTTCTTCACACTCGGCAAGAACCACGTGATGAAGCACCCGCAGATGGTCAGGGACATGGTCGCGCAGGGCCACGAGGTGGAGACCCTGACCTGGAGCCACCAGATACTCACCAAGATCAGCTCGTCGGAGGTCCGCAAGGAGATCACCGAGGGCCGGGACGCCGTGCAGAAGGTCGCCGGGGTGACGCCGACCCTGCTGCGCCCGCCGCAGGGCCGGACCAGCAACAAGGTCACCAAGATCGCCAAGGAACTCGGCATGTCGGAGGTGGTCTGGAACTCCAACGGAGCGGACTACAAGACCACCGACTCCAAGCTGATAGCTTCCCGGATACTCAAGTCGGCCAAGCCGGACGGGATAATCCTGCTGCACGACCTGGTCGACAAGACGAACAAGGGCTACAACGGCACAGTCGCGTCGATCGCGCCGATCATCTCCACGCTCCAGGACCGCGGTTACACCTTCGTCACCGTCAAGCAGCTCATCGCGCCGGGGACACCGCAGGCGGGCAAGGTCTACAAGTGACCCTGCCGCCGTGCGGACTTGGCCGACCGGCTGTCGCGCCGCCGGCGATCGACCAGCCGGCCGCCATCCAACCGGCCACCGACCAACCGGCCACCACCTGCCCGGCCATCACCCGCCCTCAGCCGTAGACGGCGGCGAGCCAGCTCTCGGCGTCGCGGGTGAGCGCGGCGGAGGCTGCCTCGGGTCCGGCGCCGCGCTCCGCGCCCGGGGCGAAGTCGTGGACGGACAGGCCGACCGTCGCACCGAAGTGGTTGCGGCCGAAGACCCGGTACATCGCGTCCTCGGTGCGCAGCCCGATGAAGTACGGGTTGCGGTAGTCCAGGACGGCGGTGGACGGAGCGGACCCGCCGGGCAGGGTCACCGTGACGGTGTCCCCGGCGGCCGCCTCGGGTGCCAGGCCCAGCGCGCGGGCCGCGGTGTCGAGCGCGTCGGGCGCACCGGCCGCGGCGGGGCCGTCGACGGTCGTGAAAGCCGCCCGGCGGCCGGCGAAGTGCGTGAGGTACTCGCGCAGGGTGTGCAGGTAGAAGTCGGTGTGCTTGCCCGCACCGTCGTACTGGTTCTCCCAGTCGTCGACGAAGATGCCACTGTGCACGTACCGCACCCGGCAACCGCCGCCCGCGATCGGCTCGATCAGGTGGTCGAGCTGGTTGAGCGTCTGCTGGGAGATCCCCTGCACGTCCTCGGTGCGCGCGGTGAGGCGGTGCGGCGGGTCCCACGCGGTGATGGTGCCGCCGAACGGGGCGGCGCCGCCCTCCTTGGGTTCGTACTCCATCGGCCACAGCCAGCCCGCGGTGCCGGTGGTGATCGCGTCCCACACCTCCTCCGGGCTCGCCGCCACCTCGAACTCCCTGACGATCTCGAACCGTTCAGACATCACTGCCTCCGTCATCCTCATGTAGGGGTGTGCCGACCGCGTAGACCACGTGGTGCACACCCGATCCGAACATCCGTGACTCCGCCACCGTCAGCGGGATCACCGGCAGTCCCTCCTGGAACAGCCGTTTGCCGCGGCCGATGACCACGGGGTCGACCAGCAGGTCGAG
>NZ_JACEGK010000269.1:0-10527 GCF_056859195.1 Streptomyces sp. NH27 | reverse complement strand
GGGAGGGCACGGCGGGCCGTACGCCCTTCCGGCCCTCGACCCGACCCCCTCGACCCGCGCCCGGCCGCCGCCTCCGGCCGTGATTTCCGGGTCTGGATCTTTGCTATGGTTTACCTCGTCGCCCCGGCCCCTTCGCCGCGGTGACACACCCGGTCCGGGTGGCGGAATGGCAGACGCGCTAGCTTGAGGTGCTAGTGCCCTTTATCGGGCGTGGGGGTTCAAGTCCCCCCTCGGACACATATGGGACGTTCACGAGATCGTCCGCGCACCATAGCTACACAATCGTCCGGGTCGAGATCCACTTCGACCCGGACGATTTGCTGTGCGGGGTGGTAGGTCAGCCGCAACCCCGGGTCCGGCTCCGGCTCCGACCCGAGTCCGCTTGGATCCAGGCGGCTTCGAAGTCGGGGATCGCGACGAGGGGTTCGTGGGCGGTCTTCTCCGACCAGACCCAGCTGACGGTCATTGCCGCGACCGCCCGCTGGTGGACGAGGCGGCCGGCGGCCCGCGCTGCTTCGGCGCGACTTCTCTGCTGCTATCGGATGGTCGCCCAGAACGGGCATTGGTGTTGGGCAGCCACGTTCGCCTCGCGAATCCGGTCCGGCACGAACTGCATCTGGCCGGTGCCCCGGACGGTCCCCGCGTCCCATTTCGGTGCTCCGGCGTGGTTGGGGTCGCCGGTGCGGGCGAAGCCGGCCCAGTACTCGACCATCGTCGCTCCCATCGCCTGTTGCGCCTTCGTCTTCAACAGGTAGTGGCCGCCCAGGTCGAACAGCGACGGCAGGTCGCTGCCGTGGGCGGCTCCCATGGGCAGCCCGGGGATGTCGAACCCGTTCACGTCGGGGGCGTTCGGATCCGCGAACTCGTTCGGGTACACGGTAGTGTGTGCGGCCAGGTAGCGGTCGGCGGTGGCTGTCTGGCAGGCCCACGTCGCGTCGGTGATGAGGGTGGCCCAGGCCATTGGCGGCGACGCGTACCGGGACAGTGGGTAACGGGCCGCCACCCGGTCCGCGTTGGTGCCGAAGGTGGTGCGGAGCATGGTCGGGTAGTTCTTGTCGGTGATGGTCAGCGTCGGGTCGGCAAGCATGGCGCCGCCTACGAACGGGCGTGCCTCGTCCCGGTTTCCTCCGGAGATCACCGGCACGTGGAGGAACCGTCCCTCCCGCAGCGCTGTCGCCGGGTTCCGCGGTAGCAGCGGGGTGTCGTAGGCGAGGTGGTCGGCGAAGTCCTCGGTGAGCGGGAGCAGGTCGGCGGTGGGTTTGGCTCGCATGCAGGACAGTTCGCTGGTCGGGCATCCGATGCTCCGGGCGGCTGTGACGCCGTCTGCCTGGTCCTGCCGCAGCGAGGTGTACGGCGTCTGCTGCGGTGCGCTCGGGTACAGGCCGCCGGTCGGCCAGTCCAGGAGGCACGACCCGGACGAGATGCTCGCCTTGTCGACCAGGCCCCGCGCCTGCGGAGAGGTGAGCGTCGCGCACGCGGACATACCGCCCGCGGACTCGCCGAAGACGGTGATGTTGTGCGGGTCGCCGCCGAAGACCGCGGCGTTGCGTTGGGCCCACCGCGTGCCGGCGAGCTGGTCCTCCAGCCCGAAGTCGCCTGATCCGGGAAGACCGGGCAAGCCGAAGTAGCCGAAGATGCCCAGCCGGTAGTTGAGCGTCACCACGATGACGTTGCCCTGGGCCGCCAGCCGGTCGGCGTTGTAGACACTGCCGGCGCCGCTGGTGTAGCCGCCGCCGTGCCACCACACCATGACCGGCAGCCTGGCGCCCGGCACTTCCCGGCGCGGCGTGGTGACGTTGACGAACAGGCAGTCCTCGTCCGTCGAGGCGGGCTGCCCCGGGGACGCCGCCTGCGGGCAGCCGCTGCCGGGCCGGGTGGCGTCTCGGACACCGGACCACCGGGGTGCGGGCCGCGGCGGGGCCCAACGCAGCCCGCCGACCGGCGGTTTCGCGTAGGGCACACCCAGGAAGTGCCGGGCCGTCGCGGTCGAGTCACCCCGCAGCAGCCCGGTGTCCACCCGTACGGTGATCGGCGCGTCCGTCGGCGCCGACGGTAGCGCGACTGCTGCCGGGGCATCCTGGGCACGGCCCGCGGTGACCAGCGCAACCAGTGCCGCCGCGACGGCAAGGACCGAACGGAGTCTCATGACTCCCCATTTCACGTAGATGACGTCGAAGTCCCGGAACCGGCCCCGTGCCCTCCGGCAGGGGAACCGCATCACGTCCGCGGTGCCGCCGGTGCCCACGTGGCGCCCGCCCACGCCGGCATGGCCGCGCTCGTCGTGGAGGAGCGCACGTGCAGGGCGCAGGCGGCCATGCCGATACCGAAAGCGATCAGCGTGGTGATGGCACGGGGGTGCATGGAGTGCTCCCTACCGGCGGCGGACCGTCCTCCGCTGATGAAGTCATCGGCTGCCCCACAGCGCTTCTCCACCGCGGGTCCCTCGAACGAGTGGGGAAGAATGGGCCGACAGCATGCGGGGATGACGAAGGCTTTGTCGTCACTGCTAAGGCGAACTCCGTGATCCGGCGCCTCCGGGTGTGCGTATCGCCGGGTGCGGCCGCGACTCTGAACGAGTGACAATCCGAATCGTTGAGTCCGGTAGGCGGTATGTGTGGGGTGCGCGCCGCGGCGAGACACGTCTGGCGCCGGACGACCGTGGAGGATGCCGTGGAACCGAGCTCCGCACCGGAACGAACCGAGGGCTCGGCGCGCCTGTCGGGGCTGATGCGGGTCGCGATGCGAGCCGAACACGACAGCACCCGGCAGTCACCCTTCATGGCCGATCTTCTCGGAGGCCGGCTGGACGCGGCGGCGTTCACCGCGTTGTCGCGCCAACTCTGGTTCGTCTACGGCGAACTGGAGGCCGCCGCGGAGGCGCTTCGCGATCATCCGCTGGTGGGACCGCTGTTGGACCCGGGATTGTCGCGGGTCGCCGCGTTGGAGCGCGACCTGGCACACCTTGACGGGCCCTGCTGGAGGCAAACCCTGGTGCCGGTTCCGGCGACCCGCGTCTACTGCGCACGGGTCGCCGAGGTCGCCCGGACCTGGCCGGCCGGGTATGTGGCCCACCACTACACCCGCTACATGGGCGACCTCGCCGGCGGCCAGATCGTCCGCGACCTCGCCGCCACGGCCTGGGGCCACACCCACGAGGGCGCGCTGTTCTACCACTTCGACCACGTCACCGATCCCCCCGCCTACCGACGCCGCTACCGGACCGTCCTGGACACGCTGCCAGTGGCCGGTGACGAGTCCCATCGGATTGCCCGCGAGGTCACCCACGCCTTCCGTCTCAACGGGGCGATGTTCCACGACCTGGCCACAGCCCATGCCCGCGCCACTGCCGCGGATCGATGACCTTGCGCTCGAACGAAGTAGTGCTGCCTGGCTGCGTGGCGCTGTGCAGCACGCTCGTCGGCCACCGATCCGACCGGCAGTTGGCCGAATCCGAGGTTCCAGTGCGTCACATCGGACCCACCGGCGTACATGGGGATGTCATCCGAATAGATGTACTTCTGGGTCTCCCAGTCCTGCCGGCCGGAGTTGAACGTGTAGTCGCCGGACGTACGGGCGCCCGTCGGGCAGGGCGCATTACCGTCCCCAACGCGCTCGGCCCCCGCTCTTGGGTGAGCGGGGGCCGGTCCGTCCCTTGCGGGGAACGGTGTCAGGGAAGGAGAAGGTTGCGCTGACCGTCGCACACGCTCTTGGTGAAGAGTTCGTAGTCCTTCTCGGAGATGATCAGCACCTTGGCGTCGGGGGCGCCCACGTCCACGGAGTCGCGCAGCGCGACAACCCCGTCCACGAACGCGACCTCCAGGCAGTTGTTTCCAGCGTCGGACATCTCGCTCCTGGCCCAGACGGCGTTGGTGAGATCGACCTGCTTGTTCATGCGCGGCGCTCCTTGATCGGCTCGTGGATGGCGCGGTACGAAGCTGGGCTGTCGAGTGCCTGGGGTGGAGTCGTGTCCGGCGGAAGGGGGCGGGTCAGGCGCCCAGGGTGGGGAAGTGGTCGGCCTTTATGGCGTTCACGAAGCTTTGCCACTGCTCGGGCTCGAAGGCGAGGGCTGGTCCTGCGGTGTCCTTGGAGTCACGGCAGCCGACCAGCTCACCGCGGAGCCGCGTCTCGACGCAGTCGCCGTTCTGGCCGCTGTAGCTGCTCTTGAACCAGTTCTCTCGCATCTGGGTAGCTCTCTCTACTGACGGAGCTGCTTCGCAACTTCGCCTATGAAGACCTGTGAATCGATGGGGCTCAACGCTGCGGCGCGCAACCGGTCAAAGACATCCCCGTAGTAGCCGGTGTCTTCCGGGGTTTC
Organism: Streptomyces sp. NH27; assembly: GCF_056859195.1. Classification (NCBI taxonomy): domain Bacteria; kingdom Bacillati; phylum Actinomycetota; class Actinomycetes; order Kitasatosporales; family Streptomycetaceae; genus Streptomyces; species Streptomyces sp. NH27. Next base: position 6,212 of record NZ_JACEGK010000269.1, on the reverse strand, counting down.
CAAGTAGGAGTGCGCCGTGTGACTCTCCAACACGACCACTTCCATCTCCGAGGGATCGGGGAAGCGGTAGACGCTGAAGGAGAACGGCCCGCCCCGGTAGGCTCCCGCGGCAAAGGGTAGTACCTGCAACGTGAGGTTCGGTAGCTCGGACAGGGCCATGAGGTGCCTGAGCTGGTCGTACAGCACCTCTGGCCCGCCGTTCTGCTGACGCAGGGCGCTCTCGCCGAGGATGATCCACGCTTCCAGCGGCGCTTCGCTACGAGTGAGTGCCACCTGCCGTTCCATGCGGACGCTCACCCTGGCCCGCCACTTCTCGCTCAGCGGCCCGGGCTCACCGGCTCCAATCACCGCCTCCGCGTACGCCTCCGTCTGGAGCAGGCCGTGCACGATCCCCGGCACGAAGGCTCTCAGGTGGGTCACATCCTCCTCCAGGCCGACCAAGTCCAGGAAGTCATCCGGCAGTTGGTCCTCCAGCGAACGCCACCAGCGGCGCTTGCGGCTCTCCCGAGCGAGGAGGAGCCAACCTTCCCGGTCCTTGGGGTCGGTGATGCCGTACAGGTCGAGCAACAGGCGCAGGTCGACCTGACGGATGCCGGACTCGCCCTTCTCGATCCGGAAGATCTTCGACAGGTCGCAGGCCAACTCGCGTGCGGCATCCTCCTGCTCCAACCCCGTGTCCAGCCGTAGCCGGCGGAGGTTCGCCGCCAGCACGCGCCTGCGAACCGTCGGACGCTGTACAACTGCCATGGCCCCTCCAAGAGTTGCGCATTGGCGAATACGCCAATCCATCTATCTGCCGTTCAATTAAGTTGCAACACTTGCAACTTGCGGCCTCTCGGGTCCATGCCATCGGCAACGAAGCCGCCACTCACGGTGTTGAACTCGTTACGCAGTTATGTGCAGGGAGGGTGATCATGGGTCCGACGGGCCGTCACTCCAACAGGCTGGACCTGGCGTGCGAGCCTTCCGCTGTCGGCCCTGCTCGGAGGCACGTCGGGGACACGCTCAAGTGCTGGGGGTTATCCGGAGAGGTGTCGTTACGCTGGGACCGTTGTCACCGAGCTGATCAGCAACGCCGTTCGCCACGCGGGAAGTTCCGCTGATCCGTTCGACGGCGATCGGGGCCGGCCGTCGGTCGTACGCCGGTGCGCTGTGACCATGTGGGTGACGAATACGCGGCTGCACCTCGCGGTGTGGGACCAGAGCGTCGCACGCCCCGTACTGCGGCCCATCTCCTTCGATACCGAGGGCGGCCGTGGGCTCCACGTGGTTGCCGGCCTCTCCGAGGGGCGTTGGGGCGCCGTGCTGACCAGGCCCGAAGGGAAAGTCGTCTGGGCCGCGCTTCCCCTCACCGCCGAGTGCCGCCATCGCCTGACGCGGATCGGCTCGTTATCGGGGAACGCCCACCACCCTCACGAACCACACCGTAGGAAAGGGGTATCCGCATGGGCAGCGGCGACAAGGGCATGATCAGTTGGGAGTGTCTGTCGGCGCGGGAGTTGTACGCGAGCGAACTGGCCTACCGGCGGCAGCAGTCGGGGATGACGTTGATGCAGCTCGCGGAGGCGTGCCGCTACGAACAGTCGTACCTGCACCGGTTGGAGCACGGGGAGCGGCTGGGGACGGTGGAGGCGGCCGGCGCCCTGGACCGGGTGTACGGGACCGGGACGCTGCTGGTGAAGCTGTGGCACCTGGCCAAGCGGGAGTCCAAGGACCGGCTGCTGCTGGGGCTCGCGCCGCTGGAACTCGACGCGGTCAGCATCCAGGAGTACGCCGTCAGCGCTGTCCCCGACCTCCTCCAGACCCGCGCCTACGCGCAGGAGCAGCTGCACATGACGCGCCTGAGCAAGGAGCAGGTGGAGGCGCAGGTGGCGGCCCGGCTCGCTCGGCAGGAGCGTCTGACCGGCCCGGCCCCGGCACACTACCGGGCGTTGATCGACGAAGCCGTGCTGCGGCGCAGGGCGCGGAACCCGCAGACGTGGTCGGCGCAGGTGGAACACCTCATCGAGGCGGCCCAGCAGCCGGACATCTCGCTGCACGTGGTGCCGTTCGGGGCCGGGCCGCACCACATCCGCAACGCGCTGGAGCTGGTCTACTTTCGTGACGGGCCCACCGTGGCGTACACGCAGGGCAGTTGGAGCGGCCACCTCACCGAGGACCCGGAAGAAGTCGAGCCGCTGCGGTTGGCGTACGACGTCCTGCGGGACACCGCCCTCACCCCGGCACAATCGCCGACGTTCCTGCGCACCTGCTCAGCGAGCACAACGCGAGCGAACCGTCGAAGGACGCCCAACCGTGAACGGCACGGACACGAGGCCCAGCGGAAGCCGGAAGTTCCAGCGGCGTCCGTCGCGGCTGAACCGGTAACCCGAAACGGTCAGTTGAGCGCGGGAGAAGGCGGGGCCGACCAATCGAGGGCTTGACCCCGCGCTCGGGATCTCCGAACAGTTGACGGGCGAGCTCGAATCCGGCCGGCGCAGCGCCACCCCGGTCAACCTCGCGACGATCGCCGACGCGCTCAACTGTCCCACCGTCGCCTCGGAGCGGAAACCAACTTGCGCACAAGGTCGCTGACCCTCAGATCTCCACGCCCGCGATGCCCATGACGAGTCTGTCGCAGACCGTCGCAACAACCTCGCGGACGTGGTGTTTCCGCCCGCGACGTGCGGGCAGCTCATTACCATCCGTCCTCAAAGGAGGCTGTACGAAGTGATTGCGACTCTCGTACCTTTCGGTGTCAAAGCACCGGCTCCCACGTTCGTGGTGAACATCGATCCCTCGACGTTCACGTACGACGAGACCCGCCAGGTGAACATCACGACCGACGGTGGCCTGTGGGCTGACGAGCCCATCGCCGCCTCGTCCACGGCGACCAACAACGACACTACGCCCGGCAACCCGCCGGATGAAGGGCCCGACCCGTACGTCTTCTCCGAACCTGAGCCGGAGCGCGCCCCGTCGGCTCACCTGCTCACAATGACGGCATGAGGCGATGAGCACACCGCGTGGACATGTGCTCGTCGTTGCCGAACAACTCGATCCGACGGCCGACCTCGTAGTCCAGGCTCTCAACGAGCGCAATGTGCCTGTCTTGCGATTCGACCTGGCCGAGTTCCCCCAGTCCGTCACGCTCGCAGCCGAACATCAGGCTGAAGCGTCCGGATGGGCCGGCACTTTGGTGAGACGTGGGCGCGCGGTGAAACTTCAGGGCGTCCGGGCCGTCTACTACAGACGGCCCGGGCTTCCCACCATTGCACCAGGGGTCGCAGAGGTCTACCGGGACTGGGCCGTGTCCCAGGCGCTGGTCGGAATGGTGCAGGTCCTTTCCTCCCTGCCGGTCGCGTGGATGCACCACCCGGACGTCTACCGGGCCAGTGCGCACAAACCGGGGCAACTCGTTGCCGCCACGTCCGCCGGCCTCCGAGTTCCTCGGTCCTTCATCGGCAACGACCTGGCAGCCGCCCGGCGCTGGGGCCGTGCCATTGGCGGCCCGCTCGCGTCCAAGCCCATCGCAGCGGCATCGCTGCACATGCCCGACTCGCCGCCCACAATGATCCCGACCCGCCGCATCGAGGTGTCGGACCTCGATGAATCGCTGGAGCTGACCGCGCACTACCTTCAGGAGTGGATCCCGAAGGACTACGAAGTGCGGCTGACCGTGGTCGGCCGGCGCATGTTCCCCGTGGCAATTCACGCCAACAGCGACAGTGCCAAGGCCGACTGGCGCAGTGACTACGATGCGCTGGAGTACGAGCCGATCTCGATCCCGGACGAGGTCACCGAGGGCGTCCACCGCTTCATGGCCGGCTACCGGTTGAACTACGGAGCGTTCGACTTCGCCGTCCTGTCGGATGGCCAATGGGTCTTCTACGAGTGCAACCCCGCCGGCCAGTGGCAGTTCATCGCCGCGGCCACAGGTCTTCCCATCGCCGAGGCGCACGCCTCCCTGCTGTCAGGAGCGATCACTTGAGCTGTATCGACGACCAGGCCACGAAAGCACTGCGCGCCGCGCTCGCGCAGCGGCTCGCGGACGACAGCTCGCTGCGATCTCCCGAGTGGCGCGCGGCCGTCGAGGAGACCCCGCGCCATATCTACGTGCCGGTCTTCTATCGGCAGGTTGGAGGCATCTGGGAAGCGGTCACCGCGGAATCCCCCGGGTACTTCGACACCGTGTACGGAAGCGAGGCCCTGACCACACAAGTCACCAACGGCCACGCCACGTCGTCTTCGAGCCAACCGAGCCTGATGCTCGACATGCTGGAAGCGCTCGGCGTCGAGGACGGTGACCGGGTCGGTGAGGGCGCTACGGGCACCGGATACAACGGCGGGCTGATCTGCCACCGGGTCGGCGACAAGAACTTCATCACGATCGAGGTCGATCCGGCGCTGTCCCGACTCGCCGAGACACGGCTTCGTGCGTGCGGTTACTCGCCGCGCGTGGTGGCCGGAGACGCACGGAAGGGCTTCCCGGGCGACCCGACGTTGGACCGCCTCATCGTGACGTGCGGCTTTGACGCCTTTCCGTACGCGCTGGCGCGGGGCATTCGGGAGGGCGGCGTCGTGGTGTGCCCCCTGGGGTGGGGCAACGCCCGACTGGTCATGGACGCCAACGGTGTACTGGAGGGCCACTTCCTGGCCGGGGGCTCGTACTTCATGAAGGCCCGCGACGAGGGCGACACCGGGAGCGTCCCGTATCCCCGCGACGCCGGCCCCTTCACACAGCACACCGCCGAGATCGATCACCGCGATCTGAACGGCGAGGGCTTCCCCTTCGTGCGGTCCCTCGTCCTGGGGGAGTTCGGTGAAGCAACGGAGCTGGACGAGGACGGCAACACCATCGGGTACCGGGTCTGGACACGGGACGGGTCCCTTGCCCGGCTGGAGGGCGCCAAGGTCAAGCAGGCCGGCCCCCGGAAGCTGTGGAACACGCTGGAACTCGCCCACTCCTGGTACGAGTCCCACGGGCATCCGCCGCGCGAACGCTTCGGCGCGACCATCACCCGTGATCAGCAGTCCTACTGGCTGGGCGAACCCGGGAACATCCTTCCCCCGCCGGTCATGAGCGAGCGAACCGAGCCACCGGGCGTGTGAGGGGCAAGCGCGGGGAACGTCCCTGCGCAACGCGAGGGACGCCATACCCCACAGGCGCCACCGCTTTGAGCCGTGCAGTTGCACGACGACGACATCATGGTCGTCCCAGTGCCGGCCGAAGCCCTCCCGCCCCGTCCACGAGGCGTAGGCGTTGACCTGCTCGGCCCGCCCAGGACACTGCCGGTCGGCGTGCTCCGTCGTCACCGGCTCAGCACGTTGGACGGGTCGTCCAGCCAGGGGACCTGCCCGTCGGCCGACACCGTGAGGCCGAACCGATGGAAGTCGGGGCGCCCCTGCTGCTGCCACCAGCGGAACGCCGCCTCCGCCTCGTCCCACAGTCGCCGGCGACCGGACTGGTGGACGGTCGCCTCCTTGCTGCCGTCGCGGAAGACCACGACCGCCCACGACGTGTCCGTCAGGCTGTAGAACCACACCGGCCGCTTCCCCGCCTGTTTGCGATCCGGGGTGTGCGTGCAGTCCGGCACCTGCAAACCGACCGCGAACGCCTCCACGTCGAAACTGCCGGTCAGGAACTCCGCTTCGGTGATCGTCGTGGTGGACTTTTCCGCGTCGCCTGTGCCCTGCGCAGGAACGTAGCTGCCGTGCTCGGGACGGGTCAGGCGCTGGGACCGCATCCGCATGAAGTTGACCGGGCGGGTGAAGTGCCCGGACGCACTCCTCCCGTCCTCGGCGACCACCAACCGCGCCGTGGCCTCGGTGTATCCGTAGTACGTCCCCCAGGGAACGACGATCACGCCACCAGGGGTGGTCTGGCATACCCAGTTGAACAGGCCGGACCGCAGGCCACACGTGGCGATCACTCGATCGTAGGGTGCGGACGGCGGATAGCCGAGCAAGCCGTCACCGGTGATGACGCGCACGTTGCCGTAGCCGGCATGCCGCAAAGCCCGTTGCGCCGCCTCGGACACGGCCGGGTCCAACTCCACCGACACCACGTTCTCGGCGCCGACCTTCTACCGGGCTCGGCGGCAGGCCGCTCCCGCCGAGCCCGCCGCGCCCGCCGTTCGCCCGTTCGCCCGTTCGCCCGGCGACGACGAAGGGGCCACGCCAGGACCTCCGGGGGCGGGCCACCGGGAGCGGCGCGGGCATATACGTAGCGC
>NZ_JACEGK010000268.1:0-10528 GCF_056859195.1 Streptomyces sp. NH27 | reverse complement strand
GGTCTTCCTCGTGGACGACGGGAGCACGGACGGGACGGGCGAGCTGGCACGGGAGTTGGGCGCACGGCCGGGCTCGCTGCCGCTGACCGTGACCTCGCCGGGCGAGCCGCCCCAGGGGTGGACGGGGAAGCTGTGGGCGGTCCGGCACGGCATGGCGCTGGCCCGGGAGCGCACGGGCGCGGAGTACTTCCTGCTGACGGACGCGGACATCGCGCACCGCGAGGGCAGCCTGCGGGCCCTGGTGGAGGCGGCGGTCGGCCACGACCTGGACATGGTCTCGCAGATGGCCCGGCTGCGGGTGGAGACCGGCTGGGAACGGCTGATCGTCCCGGCGTTCGTGTACTTCTTCGCGCAGCTCTACCCGTTCCGCTGGATCAACCGCCCGGGCGGTCGTACGGCGGCGGCGGCCGGCGGGTGCGTGCTGCTGCGGGCGTCCGCGGCGAAGGCCGCCGATGTGCCGGACGCGATCCGGCAGTCGGTGATCGACGATGTGGCGCTGGCCCGCGCGGTGAAGCGTTCTGGCGGCCGGATCTGGCTCGGGCTGGCCGAACGGGTGGACAGCGTGCGCCCGTACCCGGATCTGGCCGAGCTGTGGCGGATGGTGTCGCGCAGCGCGTACGCCCAACTGCGGCACAACCCGCTGGTGTTGGCGGGCACGGTGCTCGGGCTGGCGCTGATCTACCTGGTGCCGCCGGTCGCGGCGATCGGCGGGGCGGTCGCGGGCGCGTGGCCGCTGTGCGTGCTGGGCGCGGCGGCGTGGGCGGTGATGGCGGGGACGTACCTGCCGATGCTGCGGTATTACGGGCAGCCGTGGGCGCTGGCCCCGCTGCTGCCGTACACCGCGGCGCTGTACCTGCTGATGACGGTGGACTCGGCGGTGGAGCACTACCGCGGCCGGGGCGCGGCGTGGAAGGGCCGTACCTACGCGAAGCCCGACGCGACGGTGTGATCCGCGCGTTCGGACCGATCGGTACGGGCCGCCGCGCCGGCCCGGTCCGGCGCTCTCAGCCGCGCCCGGGCGTCCAGCGCAGACCCCACCCGTAGGCGTAGTCGATCATCCGCTGCGGGCTCAGGCCGGCGCGGGGCGCGAAGTAGCGGGCCTCGCGGCGGACGACGAGGTGCGGGCCGTCGCGGACGAGCAGGGCGAGCGCGCAGGCGGTGGCGGGCGCGGTGCAGGGGTCGAGCGGGATACGGACGTCGGCGCCGTACTCGGGCCGCAGGGTGAGGGAACCGTTCAGGCCGCGCAGATCGTGGTCACCTCCGTGGGTGCTGACGAAGAGCAGGACGCGGCGGAAGGCGGCGCCGTGGTCGAGGTCGAGGGCGACGTGGTCGCCATGCCGCAGGTCGGTGCCGAGCCGCAGGTAGGGCGGCCGGTCCAGGGCGCCGTAGCCACCGCCGAGTGCCTGCACGACACCGCGGCTGCCGTCGACGAGTTCGAAGAGGGCGCACAGGTCGATGCCGGCCGGGACCGGGGTGCCGGGGGCCGCGGGCTGCCATGCCGGGGTGGCGCGCAGGGTGCCGCGGGTGGCGCCCTGGAGGGCGAGCGACGCGGTGGGCGCGGCGCCGGTGAGCGTCACGGCGGTGGCGCGGGCGCCGGCGGGGCGCAGGATGGCGCGGAAGTGCCAGCGGTCGTCGTAGTGGCAGCACTCCCCCACCACGTAGTCGCCGCGCGAGCCGTCGTCGGCATCGGTGTCGGTGTCGGTGTCGGTGGGGCCCGCGCACTCCATGTGGGCCAGGTCGGTGGCGAGTTCGGCGGCCGGGGCGCCGTCGGCAAGCAGCCGTATCCGCCCTGCGGCGGCGGCCCGGCCGGGGGCGCGCAGCACGATCCGCACCGTCCCGGCGGTCCCCGCGAGCACCGCGAGGTCAACCGTAAGGGTGGTGCCGCCGCCGCCCACGATGACGCCGGGGCCGACCGCCTCGGCGGGCAACTGGGCAGACGGGACCGGCGGAACCGACGGCGCACCGGTTCGCACCGGCGGCAGCACGGCGAGCACGGCCGGCCCGACCGGCGCGGCCGCGCCCGCTCCGCCCCGGTCCCCGCCGGCCGCCGATTCGTACCGCAACCGTAGGACCGCCCCCGTCGGAAGCTCCACGCTCTCCCCTGCGCGCAGCGTCATTGACACCCTCTCAGCACCCTCGTCCGCGGCGTGCCGACCCCCGGGTTATGCACACGACACGCACCTTTTACCTGATCACATCCTGAGATGGTGACCGTTTTTCGATGGTTCGCTCATATTGATGACCGGAGGTCACTCACTGCACGCAAAACAACCATCCAATCGGTCTCCCCAACGACCACATCGTGGGTTTAACTTATGGCTCATGACCACCCCCCGCGGTTCGTACGGTGGCGGCTACGGCAGCTACTACCCTTCGTCTGCGTCCTTCCCGGACACCCCGATCTACGACAGCCTCGTGGCCGAGCGCGGCACCCCGCAGATCGCTCCCATCCGCGTGCCCGCGCCGTACCCCTCGTACGAGTCCGGCGGCTACAACTCCTTTGGCAGCAGCGGGAATCTGCCCGCGCTGCCGGCCGCGCTCCCTGCGTTGCCGGCCGGTCCGTCGGCCCCGATGGGGCAGATGGGCCAGCAGCCGCAGCCGCAGTCCCAGCCGGCGCAGAACGGGTACCAGGGCGGGGGCTACCAACAGCAGCCCGCGCCCTACCTCCCGCAGCAGCCCGCGGCACCGCGCCCGACGTACAACAACGGGTACAGCAACGGCGCCGGCTACCCTGCGCAGCCGCCGCAGCCGTCACCCTCCGGGTACCAGACGGCCCGCCCTGCGCCGCCGCGGCCGATGACGCCGCGGCAGGGGCCCGCCGGGCATCCCGACGAGAACTACCAGCGCCGCAACCTCGGTCTCGGGGCCCCGCCGGCGCAGCCTGGAGGCGGGTACTACCAGGGCTGACCTACGGGCGGCGCCCGGCCCGATGGCACGATGGTCATATGACCATGCCCTCAGTCAGCGCGCTGCACGTCTATCCGGTCAAGTCGTTTCGTGCGACCAGCACGCCGACAGCGGTCGTGGAGCCGTGGGGGCTCGCGGGGGACCGCCGTTGGATGCTGGTCGACGCCGCCACCGGCAAGGCCGTCACGCAGCGCGAGGACGCGCGGCTGGCGCTGATGAACGCCGCGCTCGACGACCGCGGCGGGTTGCGGCTGTCCGCGCCCGGCCGGGAACCGCTCGATGTCGCGGTGCCACCGCCCGGGCCGCTGGAGACCGTCCGGATCTTCTCCGGGACGCTCGAGGTCCGGCCCGCGGACGAGGCCGCCGACGCGTGGTGCAGCGCCTACCTCGGCACGCCGGTGCGGCTGGTCCACCTGGATCGGCCCGATCTGCGCAGGCCGATCGACCCCGAGTACGCGGAGCCGGGCGAGACGGTCAGCCTCGCCGACGGTTTCCCGCTGCTGGTCACCACCACCGCGTCGCTCGATGCCCTCAACGAGCTGATCGCCGCCGGCGATCGCGCGGAGGAGGGCCCGCTGCCGATGGACCGGTTCCGCCCGAACGCGGTCGTCGACGGCACCACCGCATGGGCCGAGGACGGCTGGCGGCGGGTGCGGATCGGCGAGGTCGTCTTCCGGGTGCCCAAGCCCTGCGGGCGGTGCGTGATCACCACGACCGACCAGCACACCGGCGTACGCGGCCGTGAGCCGCTGCGCACCCTGGGCCGGCACCGCAACATCGACGCACAGCTCGTTTTCGGCCAGAATCTCGTACCCGAGACATCAGGAACCCTGCACGTCGGCGATCCGTTGACGGTGGTGGAGTGATGTTTCCACGCACCCCGTCCGCGCCCCCGCGGGCGGACCATGCATGAACCGCGCCGGTTGCGGTAGGTAGTTGATGGGTGTGAAGGGGGTGGCCGTCGATGAGGGGTCGCACGAGAGTCACCAGGAGAGGTTGGCGGTGGCGGCGCAATCCGCTGCGCCGGCGCACTGACGTGGTGGAGACGTGTCTTGCGCTGCTCTTCGCCGTCCTGCTGTGCGCGGCGCCGCTGCTCGGCTGGTGGGCGGATCGGTCGGTCGGCCGCGCCCTGCGGCATGAGGTGGCCAGCGAGCACTCCGAGCGGAGCCTGGTGACGGCGACCCTCGCCCGCCCCAAGCCGTCCGGCTCCGAGACTCGCCCCTCCGAGGAGTTGCGCTGGACCGCGCCCGACGGCAGCCCGCACACCGACACCGTCTCCTCCGACATCGAGGTCCTGCAGCAGGGCCGGATCAAGGTCTGGACCGACCGCCAGGGCGAGTTGGTGCCGCCGCCGCTGGACTCCGCCACGGCGGCCACCCACGCGGTGCTGGCCGGTGTCGCGGCCGGATCCGCCGTGGTCGGACTGCTGGTGATATCCCGCCAGTTGCTGATGTGGCGTCTGATGCTGCGCCGGCTGGACTCCTGGGAACGCGAATGGGCCCGGGTGGGCCAGGATTGGGGCCGCGCGGGCGCCGGCGGCTGACGCTCCGGTGGTTCCCTCCGACGGCCGGCAGCCCGCCACGCGTCACCAGCATGCCTCTGCGCGCGCTACGGTTGATCCCCGGTCGGCGACGCAAGAGGTGGGGGCTGAGCAGCCCGATGGCACATGGCGTGGTGCAGGTGACCAATCCGAGCAGTTCTCGGTGGCGCCGCCGCACAGGTGAGTACGAGACCCTCGCCGCCGCGCTGGAAGCGGCGAGTGACGGCGACGTGCTCTCGGTGGGTCCCGGTACCTACCGGGAGAACCTGCTGGTGGACCGCGCGGTGACGCTGCGCTGCGCGGACGGACCCGGCACCGTGCGGCTCGCGCCGACCTCGGGGGTCGCGCTGACCGTGCGGGGCGCCGCCGTCGTGCAGGACCTGGTGATCGAGTGCCAGGACGTCACCTCGGCCGCACTGCTGGTCGAGGAGGGCGCCCCCGAGCTGTCGGGAGTACGGATCAGTACCCGCTCGGCGGTCGGCCTGGAGGTGCGCGACGGCGCCCGGCCGACGGTACGCCGCTGCACCGTGGACAACCCGGCCGGTCTCGGGGTGAGCGTCCTGGACGGCGCGGGCGGCCTGTTCGAGGAGTGCGAGGTGGTCGCCGCCGGGCAGAGCGGCTTCGCGGTGCGCGGCGGCGCGGGCCCCCGGCTGGAGCACTGCCGTATCCACCACGCCTCGGGCGCGGGGGTGTCGGTTACCGGTGAGGGCAGCTCGCTGGAGGCGGTGAGCTGCGAGGTGTTCGAAGTGCGCGGCACCGGCCTGCAGTTGTCCGCGCGCGGCACCGGGCAGTTCACCGACTGCCAGGTGCACCGCACCACGGGCGACGGCATCACCCTCGACACCGACGCGGTGCTCGCGATGGCCGACTGCGACATCCATGACATCCCGGAGAACGCCATCGATCTGCGGGCCCGTTCGGTGCTGACGCTCACCCGCTGCTCGGTGCGCGGCTTCGGCCGCAACGGACTGTCGGTGTGGGACCCGGGCACCCGCGCGGACGCCAACCAGTGCGAGATACATGACAGCACCGGCGACTACCCGGCGGTGTGGGTGAGCGACGGCGCGGTGGCCATACTGGACTCCTGCCGCCTGCACGACGTGCCGGACGCGCTGTTCGTGCTGGACCGCGGTTCGCGCGCGGACGTGGTGGACACCGACTTCTCGCAGATCCGGAACACCGCGGTGTCGGTGAGCGACGGCGCCAGCGTGCAGCTCGACGACTGCCGGATCAAGGACGCGGCCACCGGTGCGTGGTTCCGCGACCACGGCAGCGGCGGCACCCTCGCCCAGGTCACCATCGACGACACCGCGACCGGGGTGATCGTCACCAAGGGCGCCGACCCGGCGCTGGAGCGCTGCACGGTCACGAATCCCGCCGAGGCGGGCGTGTACGTGTCGGCGGGCGGCCGCGGCGCGTTCAACGGGTGCCGGGTGATCGGCAGCCGGGGCTTCGGCTTCCACATCATCGACGGCTGCCGGTCCCACCTGACCCGCTGCCGCACCGAGCGGTGCACGCGCGGCGGCTACGAGTTCGCCGAGCCCGGCCCGGTCACCGAGGACTGCACCAGCGACCGGGCGGCCACCGACGACATGCCCGAGCCGGTCCCGTCCGGCACAGGCGGCGTCCTGGGCACGGCGGGCGCTTCCGGCACCTCCGCCGCTCCCGGCACGCCCGCCCGGCAGCAGAGCCCCGGCACGCAGTCGTACGGCCTGCTGGGCGGCGTCCCCGCGCAGCGGCCCGCCGAGCAGCCGCAGGAGGCGCAGGTGCGGGTGACCGCGCGGGAGAGCAACGCCGTGCTCGGCGACCTGGACGCGCTGGTCGGCCTGGACGGCGTCAAGCGCGAGGTGCGCACCCTGATAGACCTGATCTCGGTCGGACGGCGCCGCGAGCAGGCCGGGCTCAAGGCGCCCTCGCCCCGCCGCCACCTGGTCTTCACCGGCTCCCCCGGCACCGGCAAGACCACCGTGGCACGGCTGTACGGCGAGATCCTGGCCTCGCTCGGCGTGCTGGAGCGCGGGCACCTGGTCGAGGTCGCCCGCGTCGACCTGGTCGGCGAGCACATCGGCTCGACCGCGATCCGCACCCAGGAGGCGTTCGACCGGTCACGCGGCGGGGTGCTCTTCATCGACGAGGCGTACGCGCTCGCGCCGGAGGACGCCGGCCGCGACTTCGGGCGCGAGGCGATCGACACGCTGGTGAAACTCATGGAGGACCACCGCGAGGCGGTCGTGGTGATCGTCGCCGGCTACACCACCGAGATGGAGCGGTTCCTCGCCTCCAACCCCGGTGTGGCGTCCCGCTTCTCACGCACCATCACCTTCGGCGACTACACCCCGGCCGAACTCCTCCAGATCGTCGAGGCGCAGGCCATCGAGCACGAGTACCGCCTCGGCGACGACGCCGCCGAGGCCCTCATGAAGTACTTCACCGCGATCCCGAAGGGCCCCGCCTTCGGCAACGGGCGCACCGCGCGGCAGACCTTCGAGGGCATGATCGAACGCCACGCGGTGCGCATGGCCCACGTCGAGGAGCCGACCCACGACGAGTTGCAGCTCCTCTACCCGGAAGACCTGCCCAACCTCAACTAGTACCGTGGCCGGAAAGGTTTGCCTGGTTCGCGGCGTCCGGTGCGGTGCATCGCAAGGCGGAGGATCGCCCTCGTACTGGGCGTACTCGGGCGACTCCGACAACGCGGCGAGGTGCCGTGCCGGGCGTCGCGAACCGGTGAACCTTTCCGGTCACGGCACTAGTGGCTGCCCGCATCGAGGGGCTGAAGGCTGTCTTCTCGGCGGAAGTGCCGCACGAACACAGGGCCGCGGGAAGCGGCGCGGGCAACCCACCACCGCGGGGTGATCGCGGACCCGACGGTACGGACCACCCCGGGGGGTCAGGGGCGCCTAGGATCAGCGGTCGGTGTACTTGGACAACGACACAGACGGGACGGGGTCACGGGTGAGCGACAACCAGAACCTCCTCGCGGAGCAGCGGCGGGCCCTGATCCTGGACGAGGTCCGACGGCGCGGCGGGGTGCGGGTCAACGAGCTGACCCGGCGGCTGAACGTCTCCGACATGACGGTCCGCCGCGACCTGGACGCGCTGGCGCGGCAGGGCGTGGTGGAGAAGGTGCACGGCGGCGCGGTGCCGGTGGTCGCACCGAGCAGCCACGAACCGGGGTTCGAGGCGAAGTCGGGGCTGGAGCTGGGCGCGAAGGAGGCGATCGCGCGGGAGGCCGCGGCCCTGGTCCCGCCGGGCGCGGCCATCGCGCTGGCGGGCGGCACCACCGCGTACGCGCTGGCCCAGCATCTGCTCGAAGTGCCTGACCTGACCGTGGTGACCAACTCGGTCCGGGTCGCGGATGTCTTCCAGTCCGGTCAGCGGCTGGCCGGCGGCACCCACGGCTCGGCCGCGGCCACCGTGGTGATCACCGGCGGGATGCGCACGCTGTCCGAGACGCTGGTCGGGCCGGTCGCGGACCGGGCGATCCAGTCGCTCCACTTCGACCTGCTCTTCCTGGGCGTGCACGGCATCTCGGTCGAGGCGGGCCTGTCCACGCCGAACCTCGCGGAGGCCGAGACCAACCGCCAGTTCGTCCGCTCGGCGCGGCGCGTGGTGGTGATCGCCGACCACACCAAGTGGGGCACCGTCGGGCTCAGTTCGTTCGCCACGCTGGAGGACGTCGACACCCTGGTCACCGACGCGGGCATCCCCGAGGTGCTCCGCGAGGAGATCGCCGAGCACCTCTCGGACCTGATCGTGGCAGGCGACCCCACCTCGCCCGCCCTGACCTGACCAGCCCCGCCACCGAGGCCCCGCCCACCGGCTCCGCACCGACGCACCACAGCGCCCCCGCAACCCGGCCCACCGACGCCGTCCCCGCGGCCGGCCCACCGGCAGCACAACGGCACCCACGCCCGGTACCTCACCCGGCACCGGCTGTCGTCGGCCCCGTGCGCCCGTGCCGGTGGCGGCGGGACATCAGCCCTTGCCGGTGACCAGCGACCAGGCGTGGCTCGGTGAGAGCACGATCAGCAGGATCGCCACGAGCAGCACGATCGCCACCATCCCGCGCAGCCGGCCGCGGCGCAGCATGCGGCGGTCGTTCTCGTCGGTGCGGCCGGTGCGCCAGGCGGTGTCGTCCGGGGACGGGGCGGCCGGCACGGAGGCGCCCCCGCGCCGGCCGCGGCGCCGCCTACCCGCTGCCGGGGCGGCGCGCTCTTCCTGCTCCCGGAGCCGCCGGGCGACGATCCGGGCGCGCGCGGACGGCTCCTTGGGCGCGGAGGCGCGGATGTCGCGCTCATTGTCGGTGAGGAACTGTTCCCACACCTCGTCCGGGATGGACGACTCCCCTTCCGGGGTGGGCGCGGAGTCTGTGGTCATCGGGCGGGCTCTCATCTCGTCCAGGACGGCCGGGGTGAAGAGTCTCGCTCGGCGCCTCCCCCAGGCGGTACGGCTTCGACCCACCAATATACGTTCGCCCGGCGCCCGGCGGCGTGGCTCCCCCCGGCTGCCCGGAAAAGGGCGGTCGCCGAGAGCCGGGTGACGGGCGCGGCCGAGGGCTCCGGCGGCCCGCACTCAGCGGTACTCGGCCCGCGCTCAGCGGTACTCGGCCCGCGCTCAGCGATACTCGGCCAGCCGCGGCCGGATCGCCAGCAGGGCCAGCAGTCCGGCGGCGCCGAGCGCCCCAGCGGGTAGGGCGGGCCAACCGGCCAGGCCGCTCCGGGCATCGGCGGCGTGCGAGGCGAAGTCGTCGAGTTGCTGCCCGGCGACGATGTCCAGGGTGGTCGCGAAGTCCCAGAAGTCGAAGGCGATGTCCCCGCGGCCGACCGTGGTGAGCAGGACCGCCGCCTGGTCGGTCTTCCCGTCGTTCTTCAGGCGGCGCAGCGTGGTGTCGTCGGCGCGGAAGCGGTCGAAGCGGGTGAGCACATCCCCGTAGGCGGGGCGTTCGTCGGCGGTGGCGGAGCCGTCGGGCGTCAGCAGGGTGTCGAGGCGCCTGGTCAGCGTGGTGAACAGGGCCGCGTCGCTCTTCCCGAGGTCGTTGCCCTGCACGAACCAGCGGCTCTCGGCAGCCGCGGCCTGCGCGGCCACGGCGCTCGCCTCGGCCAGCCGCGACCACGGCCGTAGCCCTTGCCGGTCGGCGGTGCCGGTGGCACTCGCGCAGGAGGTCAGGGCGAGCACACCGGCCAGGCACACGGCGAGGACCGCGGCAGTGGCGGCGAGCAGCGGCGGGCTGAGCAACCGCCGGTAGTCGCGGGCCAGTTCACGCTGCCACCACAACAGGAACAGCAGCGTGGCCAGGCCGAGCAGGCCCACCACGACGGCCCAGCGCCGGGTGTCCGCGCGCACCCGGGCGGCGTCGTGGCCGGCCTGCCGCTGGTAGTCCGCCGCGAGCTTGTCGGCGGTCGGCAGCAGGGTCTGCGTCATCACGGCGCCGGCCTGGGCGTTCATGGCGATGGTGACCGCCGGCGGGTGGCCGGCCAGGCGGTCGGGCACCTGCTCGTCGACGTAGGACGCACGGCCGCTCAGGTCGTCGTAACGGCCCAGTCCGTCGAGGAGTTCGCGCACCATGTCGCCGTGCGCGCCGTCGCCGCCGAGCCGTCGCAAGGCGTCGCTGACCTGGGCGCGCCGCTGCCGGGAGGTGATCAGGGCTTCGAGCCGGTTGCCGACGTACGTGCCGCCGCCGTCGGCCGACATGCCCGGCGCGAGGGTGTCGGCCTGCTGGGCGTCGAGGTCGGCCAGCGCGAACCTCAACTGGGCGGCGACGGCGGCCCGGTCGGAGACGGTGGTACGCAGCCGCGCGGTGTCGCCGCGTACGGTGACCGCGCCGCTCACTGCGGTCGCGCACAACGCGGCGAGCAGCAGCACCGCCAGGACAGCACGGGCACCCAGCCGGCGCGGACCGATCAGGCGCAGCCGCAACCGCCGTCGCACACGGTGGGGTTCGGGCGGGGCGGCGGGCGGCTCGGACCGTGCCTCGGGCTCGGCCGGCTCGGCGGCCCTCCGGCTCGTCAACTGCGACGTGGTCATACGGTGACGCTAGGTGCGGACGGCGAAACCCCGGTGGCTCCCAGGCATCCGTAG
>NZ_JACEGK010000267.1:0-10548 GCF_056859195.1 Streptomyces sp. NH27 | reverse complement strand
TGACCGTCCTGCCTGCCGACACCGCGCTGCCGCCGGCGCCGGCCGCTCCCGCGATCGACACCTCCTACCGCCGGCCGCGCCTGGGCGCGCTCCTCCCGGCGGCCCGCCGCTCCTGGTTCGGCGTCGGCTTCGGCACCGGGCTGGGCGCGGTGCTCGCCTGGATGCTGGTGCGGACCGTGCTGCGGATGAGCGAGCTGCTGACACTGCTGCTGCTCGCGGTCTTCATCGCGGTCAGCCTGGAACCGGTCGTGGCGTGGCTGTGCCGGCGCGGGCTGCGCCGGGGCCTTTCGGTGGCGATGGTGACGGCCGGGCTCGCCGGCGTCCTGGCGGGCTTCGTGGCACTGGTGATCCCGCCGGTGAGCGCCGCGATCGCCGCGCTCACCAACGACGTGCCGCGCTGGCGCAGTCAACTGCACGACCACCACACCACCCTGGGCCGCCTGGAGGAGCACTACCACGTCATCGAGAAGGTCCGGCAGCGACTCGGCTCCGGCGGGGGCGCGTCCGAGATCGCCGGGGGCGTGCTCGGCGCCGGACAGCTCGTGATCAGCGCGGTCGCCTCCACCGCGATCGTCGTCACCGTCACCCTCTACGTCATGGTGGCGCTGCCCACGATCAAACGGTTCTGCTACCGCTTCGTGCCCGGCACCCGCCGGACCAGGGCCGAGTCGGTCAGCGAGGAGATCCTCAGCCGGGTCGGCCGCTTCATGCTCGGCAACGTCGCCACCTCGGCGATCGCCGGTGCCGCCATCTTCGTCTGGTGCGAGACCACCGGCGTGCCCTACCCCGCCGCCCTCGGCTTCTTCGTCGCCCTCGTGGACATGGTGCCCGTGATCGGCTCCACCGTCGGCGGGGTCGCGGTCAGCCTCGTCGCGCTGTCCGTGTCCCTGCCCGTCGCCATCGCCACCGCCGCCTTCTCGATCGCCTTCCGCGTCGCCGAGGACTACCTGATCATGCCGCGGGCCATGAAGTTCGCGGTGGACGTCCACCCGGTCGTCACCGTCGTCGCGGTCCTGATCGGGGGGAGCCTGCTCGGTATTGTCGGCGGGCTGGTGGCGATCCCCGCGGCGGTGGCGCTCGGCATCGTCCTCGACGAGTACGTCTTCCCCCGCACCGACCGGGCGTGAGCCGACCGGGACCGACCGTACGGGCCGCGGGCAGCGGGCCGCGGGCAGCGGGCAGCGGGCAGGGGCACGGGACCGCGGTGCCGCGCGGCGCGCCTCAACCCTCGTCCGGCCCGGCGAGGTCGTCCAGCATCTGCCGCTGGTGGCGGTGCCCGACCGTCTCGTAGCCGACGACGGTGACGAAGGGCGCGAGCATCACCACCAGCAGGCAGACCGACAGCGCGACACCGGCCGTGGCCAGGAGCACCGCCGCGACGAGGATCGCCAGCGTGAGGGAGATCAGCAGCAGGTGGAAGCGGTCCTGCGCGGACAGCAGCAGCGTGTGCAGCAGGTAGACCATCAGCAGGTAGAGGCCGACCGGGAGGGCGAGCGACAGCACCACCGAGGTCGCGCTCAACACCGAGTGGTGCTCCAGGTACAGGCCGGCGACGTGCAGCCCGGCGCCCGCGCCGGCGATCCCGATGAAGAGGGGGACATGCCCGTACCCGAAGAGGTAGCCGCGGCTGCGGCGGTGCACAAGGATGTCGCCGAACGGGGTGGTGAAGTACACCCACCACATCCCGAAGGTCAGTCCGACGCCGGCCACGACGACGGCCACCGCGGTGCCGGTCCAGTGCGTGCCGTCCGCGCCGCCGAGCAGACCGCCGGACGACGCGACGGTGCCGACCACGCCCTCGCCCAGCGTGATGATCGCGAACAGGCTGTACCGCTCCGCGACATGGTGCGGGTGCCAGGGTGTGCCGCCGGCGCCGCCCTGGCCGAGCACCGGCAACAGCAGCTCCAGCGCGGCCAGTACGACGAAGGCCGCGAAGACGGCGGCGCGCGGCAGATGCGTGAAGCCGACCACCGTCCAGGCGGCCTGGACGAACACCGTCCACCGGATCATCGCCATGCCGACGTCGTGGAAGGGCGGTGAGTCGCGGGCCGCGCGCCACCACTGGAGCACCATCGCGACGCGCATCACCACGTATCCGGCGACCATCGCGCGCAGTTCGAGCCGGCCGCCGTCCTCGACGGAGTGGAACATCGCCGGCAGGCCGAGCGCGAACACGACGACGCCGATCATCTGCACCATGGTCAGCGCCCGGTAGAGCCAGTCGTCCGTGCCGAACGCGGACGCGAACCAGCTGAAGCTGATCCACGCGATGCTGATCGCGACCATCGCCAGCACGAACGCGGCGACCGCCTGCGCCGTGTGCCCTGCGGCGAGCATCTCGGCGAACTGCGAGGCCGCGGTGCCGACGGCGACCACGAACGTCAGGTCGAGCAGGAGTTCCAGCGGGGTGGAGACCCGGCCCTGCTCCGCCGGATCGCGGCCGGTCATCGGCACCCGCTGGTGCGCCACCCTGCCGGTTCCGGGGGTGCTGCCGGGTTCGGAGTCGGTCATGTCCAGCATGATGCCGGACGCGGCCGCCGTTCCCGCGTCAGCCCGCGGCCCCCCGCGCCGCCGGAGAAGCGGCCGCCCGCCGCCGGCACCCCGAACGAACCGCTCCAGGCGGCCCGTTGGAGCGCGAAGCCGCCAACTCACCGCCCGCGGAAGGCCCTACCCGCGCCTCGCCGCCCTCGCCCCCGGCGCGACACCATCCGCTGTGATGTCGACCGTCTCGATCTCGATCCGTCCCGCGGAGTTCCGGCTCCGAGTCCAGCGACGAAGGGCTGAGCGACATCGGTCGTACGGCGGATGCCCCGACCGCCGCGGACCCGACAGTGTGGTGCTCCGGTTCTGCTCCCCGGGAAAGGCGTGATCGGTGTTCCCCTTGGTGTTCGACGACGACGATGTTCGCGGCCGGCTCGACGCGGCGACGACCGTCCAAGTCATGCGGTCGGCGATCCTGGCCCACCATGACGGCGCGCTCCAGGCGCCGCCACGGGTGCGGGCCGACCTCGGTGCGGGGGACCTGGTCTTCACCGCCGGGTGCCTGCCCGCTCAAGGGCTGTTCGGCTTTCGCGCGTACGACACGTTCGCCGGTGCGGAGCAGTTGGTGGCCGTGTGGGATGCCACGGCCGGCAGGCTGCGCGCCCTCGTGCACGGTGCGGAACTCGGCGCGCGGCGGACCGGGGCGATCGGCGCCGTCGCGGTGGACGTGGCGGCCAGGCCCGGACCCGTCCGGGTCGGACTGGTCGGGACGGGCACGCAGGCGTGGACGCAGTTGTGGGCGGTCCGCGCGGTCCGGCCGCTCGAAGCCGTCACCGTGGCGGCCCGAGACCTGCGGCGCGCCGAGGAGTTCGCCCGCCGCGCCGGCGAAGAACTCGGGGTGGCCGTCCGCGCGGTGCCCCGGGTCGAGGACGCGGTACGTGAACGTGAGGTGGTGATCGTGGCGACCTCCAGCGCGGTGCCCGTGCTGGAGGCCGACTGGATCGCGCCGGGCACACATGTGACGACGGTCGGCCCCAAGACGGTCTCCCGGCACGAGCTGCCCGCCGAGTTGGGGGACCGGGCGGATGTGATCCTCACGGACTCCCGCGCCCAGGCGGGCGGTTACTCCGAAGCGCACCTGTTCCCCACCGACCGGATGGTGGAACTCGGCGCGATCCTGGCCCACGCGGCGACGGGCAGGACCGACCCGGACCAGATCACGGTCTTCTGCTCGGTCGGTCTGGCCGGCACGGAGGTCGCGCTCGCCGTGGCGCTGTGCGATGCCGCTGCGCGATAGGCACCGCGCCCGCCGGCCGACCCCACCGGTGCCGGCGCCGCGCCGGTTGTGGTGAAAGGGACGGCCCGCCCCGGGTGCGTGCGTACCCGGGGCGGGCCTGGTGGTGAAGGTGGCGCAGGGGTCGACTGGTCGCCGCCGACGGTGCCCGCTGGCAGCGTCGTCGTAGCCGCGGCGGTCGTCGTGCGGCACCGTGACGGCCCGCGCGGTACCTCCCACCTGCCCGAACGGGGCGCCCCCGCATGCTCGGTGGGGGCACCCCGTGCCCGTTGCTCCGTGTCGCGTGGCGCGAACGGGCCTTCGGTCAGAGCCTGGTGAGGTCGATGGCGTCGGCCATGGCCTGGTAGCCCGCTCCGTTGGGGTGCAGGTGGTCGCCGGAGTCGTACTGCGGGAGCATCGCCTCCGGGTCGGCCGGGTTGCCGACGGCGGCGGCGAAGTCGACCCACGTGTCGAAGGCGCCGTCGTTGTGGCGGATGAAGTCGTTGATCTGGTCGCGTGCCGCCGCCCGCGTGGGGGTGGTGCAGCCGCAGCCCTCGGTCGGCGTGAGGGTGCCGACGACGACCCGCAGCCCGTACGAGTGGAGGGTCGCGGCGATCTGCTTCAGGCCGGCGATCACGTCGGCGGCCGAGGCGTCGGAGTCGACGTCGTTGATGCCCTCCAGGACGATGACGGTGCGCACGCCGCCCTGGCTGAGGACGTCGCGGTCGAGCCGGGAGGTCGCCTTGATACCCCCGGCGCCGGTGTTCGGCAGGCCGTTGAACAGGTCGGTGAGCACCTTGTTGGCGCTGATCCCCTCGTCGGCGACGGCCGGTGCCTTCGGGCCGTCCTTGGCGAGCAGGCGCCGGGCGAGGTAGTTCGGCCAGCGCTGGTTGCCGTTGACCGTGGACGTGTAGCCGTCGGTGATCGAGTCGCCGAGGGCGACCACGGTGCTGTGCGAGGGGCCGGTGACCTCGATGCCGGACAGCACCGTCCAGAAGTCGAAGAGGTTGTGGACGGGGAAGTCGGCGCCGTCGGCCGCCTCGTCGGTGCCGCCGTCGTCGGTCGAGTACATGTCCTGGAGGCCGAGGCTGTGCGCCGGGGCGAACTGGACGGCGCCCGGCAGGTAGAGGCTGACCAGCAGGTCGCTGTCGGCGGGCACGGAGAAGGGCAGCGGGTCGCTGTACGCCTGCCCGCCGGCCGGCATCGTGACCCGCTGCCTGCCGCCGAAGGTGAGCGTGACGGGGGTGGCGGTCGGCACGGCGCCGGACGCGCGCACCGCGATCGTCGCGTGGCCCACCGTCAGCGGCTTGGGCCCGAAGGCGTTGTCGAGCCTGATCCGCACCCGGTTGCCGCCCACGCTGGTGTGCTCCACCATCCGCAGGGTGCGGTCGGTCCACACGGACGATGCCAGGCCGTCGTCGACGGCCGCGGACCAGGTCGCGGTCCACCCGGCCGGCACCGGCCGCAGTCCGAGCGCGAACACGTGCAGTTCGGGCGCCGCGGCGCCGTCCGCCCCGGCGACCGTCGGCAGCGTCACCGCGGCCGGCCGCTTGCGGGCGTCGAGCGGCACCGACACGGCATAGAGCTTCACGTCCAACGCGGTCGGGCCCGCAGGGGTGTTACGGCGGGAGGTGCGCACCGCCATGGCGTCGCTCGGCCCGCTGTACCAGTCGGGCGCGCTCAGCCGGTAGCTCTGGCTGCTGCCGTCGGCGTAACTGATCGTGCCGGAGCCGGCGGCGTCGGCGGCCGTGCCGGTGACCAGGAACGTCAGCGCCGATCCGGCGCCGTGCAGTGCGATGCGCTGACCGTCCGCGATAACGTTGTCAGGTCGGCCGGGGGCGGTGTCCGGCATCGTGAGCCGGGTCCCGCCGACGGTGACGGCGGCGCCGGGGCCCCAGTCGGCGGCCGTCAGGTCGTCGGCGACGAAGCTGTTGCCCAGACCGTCGAGATCCGCCGCGGCGGGCGCGGCGGCCGTGCTGATACCGGAGTTGTCGAACGCCGCGGCCAGACTCGGGTAGTGCGGGGCCCTGGTCGGGCCGGCGGCGGCTGCGGGTGGTGCCATGACGGCGACCAGTGCGGCGACCGGGAGGACGACCGCTGAAATGATCCTTTTCAACTCACGCTCCTGACGGGTGATCCGGTGGGGGTGCGAGGTGCGAGGAAGGTACGGGTGAGATGCGGTTGAGGTGCGGGGTCGTTACTCCCCAGGTCGTTATTCGACGGCGATGTCGAAGACGTGCAGTCGGGTACCGGCCTGGTCGCCGGTGACGGTGGTGGGCAAGGTGACGTAGGCGAGGGTCTTGCCGGCGGCCAGCGGGACCTTCGTCGCGTAGACGCTGACCGAAGTGCCCGCCGGGTAGCCGCTGCCTGCGGGGCGGTTCCAGGTGGGTGCGGTGGCGACCAGGTCGTCGCCGGGCAGCGGGGTGCTCGGGGTCCAGTTGGTCAGGCCGAGGGTGAACGGTGCGGTGCTGCCGTCGGTGTAGGTGAGCGTGCCGGTGCCCGAGCCGCTGCCGTTGTTCGCCGAGCCGAGGAACCACAGGTGCGAACCGCTGCCGCGCACCGCGATGTTCTGCCCGGCGGCGACCACGTTGTCGGGATTGCCGGCCGCGGCGGACGGCCAGATGAGGGCCGCCGGGCCGTGCGGGACCGGCTGCCCGGGCGCGAGGCCGGCACCGGCCAGCGACTGGGCGGAGTAGCTGTAGCCGGCGCCGTCGAAGTCGGCGGACTGCGGCGCGGAGTCGTCGCTGACCGCGGTGTTGTCGTAGGCGGCGGCCGGCGAGCCGAACAGCAGCGGCAGGTCCAGGGAGCCGCCCTGGAGCGGGTAGTCCTGCCCGGCCGCGGTGACCGTGCCGGTGAGGTCGATCGAGGCGGACTTCGCGTCGTCCCCGACGGTGACGGTCAGCTGCTTCGTCACCGACGCCCGGGGCGCGAGCAGCACCGAGGCCGTCGCGGGCGCGACGGTCACCCCGGCCGGCGGAGCGGTCCCGACGCCCACCGAGACCCGCTGGTCACTGGTGTTGCGCAGGGTGAGCGTGGCCGGGTAACCGCCGCCGGTCGTGGCGAGTTTCGCCGTCGAGGAGAGCGTCGCCGACACCAGCGGGCCGACCGTGACCTGGAGCCCGCTCGCCGTGCGGTAGCCGCCGTCCGCGGAAGCCTCGGCGGTCAGCCGCCACAGCCGGTCCTGCGCGCCCGCGGCCGGGGTCACCAGCCAGGAGGTGGTGAGCCGGGTGCCGGGCTTCACGCTGCGGAACTGCGCGGTCGTGCGCGCCTTGGCGGTCCAGCCGGCCGGCACGTCGAGGCCGAGCCTGACGTGGCCGAGGGTCTGGGTGCCGCCGGCGGTGAGCGTGGTGGTCACCACGCCGCCGTGCGCCGGGTCGAGGGTCGCGGGAGCCTGCGCGGTGACCGCGCGGGTGCCGGTGGAGCGCCGCAGCGTGTAGCTGCCGGTCAGCGGCAGGTCGCGCGAGGAGTCGCCGACGTACATCCGGTAGGTGCCGTCGTTCGTCTTCCAGGCGTGCGTGGCGTCGTCCCAGGTGTGCAGGTCGGACGGGGCGAGGGTGAAGGTCACGCGCCGGGACTGGCCGGGCCGGAGCGTGACGCGCTGGAAGCCCTTGAGCTGCTTGGGCGGTTCACCGACGCCGGCCGGGTCGCCGACGTAGAGCTGCGCCACCTCCGAGGCCGTACGGCTGCCGGTGTTGCGGACCGTCGCCGAGACCTTCACCGGCCCCGCCGCGTCGGCCGCTCCCGGCGAGACGCTGAGCCCGCCGAAGGAGAACGACGAGTAGGTCAGGCCGTAGCCGAACGGGAAGAGCGGCGTCAGATGGTGGGCGTCGTACCAGCGGTAGCCGACGTCCAGGCCCTCGCTGTAGTGGAAGTCGGTGGTGTTGGTCGCGACATCCACGGTGCCCGGGTAGCGGGAGGGGTCGGCGGTGGGCAGTTGGGACATGCTCGCCGGCCAGGTCTGCGGCAGCTTGCCGGACGGGTCGACGTCACCGAACAGCACGGACGCCAGCGCCGATCCGTTCTGCTGCCCGCCGTACCAGGACTCCAGCACGCCGTCGACCGAGCCGAGCCACGGCATCAGCACCGGGGCACCGGTGTTCAGTACGACGACGGTGTGCGGGTTGGCGGCGGCGACCGCCTCGACCAGGTCGTCCTGCGCGCCGGGCAGGGTGAGGTTCTGCCGGTCGCCGTCCTCGCTCTCGTCGTCGCTGACGACCACCACCGCGACGCTGTCCTGCTTGGCGACGGCCGCCGCGGCGGCGATCGCGGCGGTGTCGGGCACCTGCCAGCCGAGCGTGACGGAGCCGTTGCCGGGCGGGCTGGTCGGGGTGCCGGCCACCGGCCCGGTCGGGCCGTTCACCGGCTGGTAGTTCTCCACCGTGATCGGCGTCCGCACCCCGCCCTCGAGGTGGATCGCGGAGACCCCCGGGCCGTACTGCGCCCAGTCCTGGAAGACCGGTTGGCCGCCCACGGTCATCCTGATCCCGCCGGTGTTGGCCATCGAGAAGGTGTACGTGCCGGTGACCGGCGCGGTCAGGAAACCCTTCCAACGCACCGAGAACCCGGCCGGGTTGACGCCCGGTCCCGGCGCCGCGGTGTAGTGGTCGTCGATGTCCGGCTCGACCCGGGTGAGCGCGGGGGCGCCGGACAGGTCGAGGTTGTTGAAGTAGCTGGCGGTGAGGCCCTGCTGCCCGTCGGCGGTGGTGAAGCGCGCCGAGGGAACGGTCGGCAGCTTGTCGGTCACCCCCGGCACGCGGACGCCCGAGCGCCCCACGGCGGTCTGCCCGCCGCTGCCGTCCGCGGTGTACGCGGTCAGCTCGGCGATCGACCACCAGCTGCTCGCCGACCCGGTCTGCACGATCTTGACGTACCGCGCCTGCCGCGCGGTGAACGTAGCGGTGACCACCTGGCCGGTGCCGGTCCCCTCGGCGACCGGGGAGCCCCAGTCCTTGCCGTCGGCGGAGAGGTAGACCTGGTAACCGCGGGCGTAGTCGGTGCCGTTGCCGGCGTCCAGGGTGATCCGGTCGATCGGGTGCGAGCCGCCCATGTCGGCGGTCACCCACTGGCCGTCGGCCATCGGCGTGCCGCTGGACCAGCGGGTGCCGAGGTCGCCGTCGAACATGTTGGCCGGCTGGTCGGAGCCGCCGGCGGTGGAGGAGGCCGCCCCCGTCCAGGAGCCGACGGTGTCCACCCGGACCGAGGAGCCCGCGCGCGCGGCGAGGCCGTCCGCGACGGTGACCACCGACGACGAGTCCACCGGCACATGCGAGCTGCCGCCGCCCCCGGTGATCGGCGCGTCCTTCGCCGCCGCCCCGATCACCGCGATCGACGGGGTGCCGGCGGTCTTCAGCGGGAGCAGCCCGCCCTTGTTCTTCATCAGTACGGTGCCCTCCGCCGCGATGTCCCGTGCGGTGGCGACGTGTTCGGGCGTCGTGGCGGTGGCGCCGGGGGAGCCCGCGGTGGAGTCGAACAGGCCGTAGGCGAACTCCTCGGTGAGCAGCCGCGCCACCTTGTCGTCGAGCACGGCCATGCTCACCTGGCCGGAGCGGACGGCGTCCGACAGCGGCTGCCCGAAGTTGCCGGGGGCGGGCATGTTCAGGTCCAGCTCGGCGTTGGCCGCCTGCACGGTGCTGCGCGCGCCGTCCCAGTCGGTGACCACGAAACCGTCGAAACCCCAGTCCTGCTTGGCGGTGTCCTTCAGCAAGGTGGCGTTCTCGTTGGCGTGCACGCCGTTGACCAGGCTGGTCGCGGCCATGATCGAGGCCGCGCCGCCCTCTTGGACGGCCTGCTTGAACGCCGGGTAGTAGATCTCGTTGAGCGTGCGCTCGTCGACGATCGCGTTGCCGTTGTTGCGGTTCTGCTCGGTGTCGTTGGCGACGAGGTGCTTGATGTCGGCCATCACGCCCTTGGACTGCACGCCCTTCACGTACTGCGTGGTCATCGCCCCGGACAGGTACGGGTCCTCGCCCGCCATCTCGAACACCCGCCCGCCGCGCGGGTCGCGCTCCAGGTTGGTGTCGGGACCCAGGTCGACGCTGATGCCCTTGGTCTTCGCCTCGGCGCCGACCACCTGCCCGTAGGACAGTTCGGCCGCCGGGTCCCAGCTGGCCGCGGCGGCGACCGGTGCCGGCATCGCGGTGGTGCCGCCCATCACCACGCCGGCGCCGCCGTCGTTGAGGTTCAGGGCCGGCACGCACAGCCGTGGGATGGGGGCCACCACCCCCGCGTAGCCGGGCAGCCCGCTGCCGTGGGTCATCGACAGCTTCTCGTCCGTCGTCATCCGCGCGAGCACCTGCGCGGCGCGCTGCGCGGGCGAGGCGCTCGAACCGACCCACGGGCAGGCGGCGTCGGCGCCGGCCGGGCTGCCCGCGGCGGCGGGAACCTGCCCCGCGGTCACGATGAGCAGCAGCGCGGCCGCCACTCCCGCGGCCCCGACGGGCAGCCGTCCGCGGATTGGTGCCCGGCATGGCCGTTGGTCGTCGGAACGGGGCATGCGTGGTCCTCTCGGGTGCTCCTCGCACGACGTCAGCCAACGCCGGACTGTAACGTTTCAATACGAACGCGCCACAACCTAGGTCCGTACACAGCGGCAGTCAAGAGAAGTGCGAGGACGGGCGCAGCCGGCCTGATTGAAACGTCTTTGAAATCCGGACGGTCCGCCGCAACCCCGGCGACCGGCGCGGCCCGGCTGCCCGGCGAAGCACGCCGGGCGACCTCGCGGACCGGCGGGTGCATACGGCCGTCGACGTCGGGGGACGGGCGGTTCCTGCCCCCGGTGGCGAAGGGGCGGGAGG
>NZ_JACEGK010000266.1:0-10580 GCF_056859195.1 Streptomyces sp. NH27 | reverse complement strand
TCCCCCACGCCCCCGCTGCGCGGCAAGGTCGTCGCCCTCACCGGCGCGAGCAGCGGCATCGGCGAGGCCACCGCACTGCTGCTCGCCGCGCGCGGCGCCCGGCTGGTGCTCGGCGCACGCCGCACCGACCGGCTGGACGCGCTCGCCGCGCGGATCACCGCGGTCGGCGGCGAGGCCGTCACCGCCAGGACCGACGTACGCCGCAGCGAGGACCTGGCGGCGCTCGTCGCCCTCGCCGGGGAGCGCTTCGGCCGGCTCGACGTCCTGGTGGGCAACGCCGGCATCGGCCCGGTCTCCCCGCTCGACGACCTGCGGGTCGACGACTGGGCGGACATGGTCGACATCAACGTGAAGGGCCTGCTGCACGGCATCGCCGCGGCCCTGCCGGTCTTCCGCGCCCAGGGCTCGGGGCACTTCGTCACGACCCTGTCCACCGCGGGCCTGCGGATCGTCCCCGGCCAGGTGGTCTACGCGGCGACCAAGAACGCCGCCCGCACCATCTGCGAGGGCCTGCGCCAGGAAGCGGGCCCGCACATCCGCGTCACCTCCGTCTCCCCCGGTTTCGTGCACACCGACTTCGCGGCGGGTGCGGCCGACCCGCGGGTGCGCGCCGAACTCCTCGCCAAGCGCGACGAGATCGCCATCCCGCCGGACGCGATCGCCCGGGCCATCGGCTACGCCGTCGAGCAGCCGGCGGACGTGGACGTCAACGAGATCGTGATCCGCCCGACCGCCCAGAGCTGAACTCCCCCGAGCACAGCCGCACTTCACCCCGCGAGCCCGAACCCGGCCACGTCCTCCCGTACGGACCTCCGCCGCGTACGGACCTGCGCCGCCTACGGGCATCCGACGCGTACGAACCTCCGCCGCGTACCGCCGCCGTCGCTTCACGGCCGGTTCACGCGGCGGCCAACCCGCCGTGAAGATGCGGCGGGACCCTGGCGGTTGGCCATTACCGGCTGGTAATACGGAGCTGAGCGCGCGCCGGGCACGTCACCGGCACGGGCCGAGCGACGCCCGACACGCCGGCCGACGAACGGCCGGAGCAGCAGCCGCACGAGCGCCAACCCCGCCCACCGTCAGGAGACTTGTCCATGCGCGCAGCCAGCAGACGCCAGTTCCTCTCCGGTGCCTCCGCCACGGCGGCGGCCGCCGCCCTGACCCTGGTGGACAGCCCGTTCGCGTCGGCCGCGGCCCACGACCGCGCGGTCGCCGCGACCGCCGCGCGCGCCGTGGCGGTCGAGGGCACCACGCTCACCCAGGCCGCGACGGCGACCGGCACCGGCACGTACAAGAGGCTTGCGGCCGGGCCCGGTTGGCCGCTGGTGGTACGCGGCGAGCTGGCCGCGGCCGGCTCCGGGCGGGACACCACGCGGACCGGGCTCGCCTCCTTCGTGCAGTTCACCGACCTGCACCTGGCCGACACCGAGTCGCCGGTGCGCTTCGAGTACCTGGCGCAGTACATCGACTCCGCCTACCGCCCGCACGAGGCGCTGACCGTGCACGGGGCGGCCTCGCTGGTGGACCGGGTCAACTCCCTTTCCGGCGGCCCCTACACGGGCCTGCCGTTCTCGCTGGTGATGGCGACCGGCGACAACACCGACAATCACGAGCAGGTCGAACTCGACTGGTACCTCACGGTGATGAGCGGCGGCGCGATCACCCCGAACACCGGGGACACCTCGCGGTACGAGGGCGTGCAGAACTCCGGTTCCGCGCTGTACTGGAACCCCGAGTCGTCCTACCAGGACCACTACAAGGCGGCCGGCTTCCCGCAGGTGCCGGGCTTCCTGGCCGCGGCCGGGAAGCCGTTCACCGCGACCGGGCTGCGCACCCCCTGGTACACCACGGTGGGCAACCACGACGACAGCATCGAGGGCACCCTGCCCGACCTGGGCCTGCTGGGCTCGCTCTACACCGGCGGCGGCAAGATCGAGGGCGTGGACGACGCGACCGCGGCCAAGCTCGCCGACGCGATCCAGCACGACCCGGCGACCGCGGTCGCCCTCCTGCTCGGCCTGCTCGAAGGCGGCGGCCCGGTCCGCTCGGTCACCCCCGACGCCCGCCGCGCCCCCTTCACCCCGAAGCAGTTCGCCCAGGCGCACCTCGACACCGCCCGCACCGGCCCCGGCCCGTACGGCCACGGCTTCACCCCGGCGGCGGCCGACAGCGGCAAGCTCTACTACTCCTTCCCGATCTCCGACGGCGTCCTCGGCGTCAGCCTCGACACCACCAACCGCGCCGGGTGGGCGGACGGCTCCATCGGCTCCGCCCAGCTCAAGTGGCTGGAGTCGGTGCTCCAGTCGTACAGCACCCACTGGTACGACACCGACGGCAACGTGGTCCGGCGCGGCTCGCAGGACCAGCTCGTCGTCCTGTTCAGCCACCACACCAGCACCACCATGGGCAACACGCTGCCCGACCCGTACAACCTCCTCGACGGCCGGCACACCGGCACCGAACTCGTCACCCTGCTGCAGCGCTACCCCAACGTGGTGGCCTGGGTGAACGGCCACACGCACGCCAACCTCATCACCCCGCACGGCCACGCCGTCCCCGAGCGGGCGTTCTGGGAGATCAACACCGCCTCCCACGTCGACTTCCCGCAGCACGCCCGGCTGATCGAGATCGCCGACAACCACGACGGCACCCTGTCGCTCTTCACCACCCTCGTCGAGTCCGCCGCCCCCTACGCGACCGACTTCGGCACCACCACCGAGCCCAACCTCGCCGCCCTCTACCGCGAGCTCTCCTTCAACGACCCCTACGCCACCCCCGCCGCCAAGCTCGGTACCTCCGCCGACCACAACACCGAGCTCCTCCTGGCCAAGCCGAGCACCTGACCGCCCGCGCGGCGGATCAGCGGTGCGAGATCGACAGGTCCGCGGTGCCCCCGTGCACCGGCCCGACCCGTACCGAGATGCCGTTCAGCGCGGCGGTGCCGCCGGGGCTGACCCCGGACTCCAGGTGGGTCCCGCCGCCGTTCGCCTCGATGGTGACGCCGTCGGGGCCGATCCGGGTGACCTTGAACGCGGAGAAGCCGAACCGGCTGTCCACCGGGATGGTGACCGGCCGGGAGACGGTGATCTCGCAGGTGCCGTCGTAGCAGGCGTGGAGACGGTGGTGGTGCCGGCGCTCGGGGACGCGGTGGTGGGAGTGGTCGCGGTGGCGGGCGAGACCGGGGGCGGCGCGGTGGAGGTCGCGGCTGTGGTGGTCGCCGGTGTGCGCCCGGGCCCCTGGGCGGTCCCGCTCCCGTGCCCGTCGCCGTGCCCGCCCGACCCGCATCCCGCCAGTACCGCGGCCGCCAGCACCGCGCCCGCAACGTACCCGCACCGCATGTGTCCGGCCATCGCTCGACTCCCCGCTCGCGCCCCCGGTCCACCCGGGTCCGCCCCTTCCGGCGGCTCCCCCAGGTCTACCCGGTGCGACCCGGGACCCGTCCCGAGCCGTCCGTACCGCGCCCGTACGGGTGACGCGCGGCGCCGGGCCTGACGTCAGTCCGGGATCGGTACGGCCGCGCCGCGCACGCTGATGCCCTCGGCAGGGTCCGCGGGAACGCCGACGGTCAGCACGCTCGGCCGGCCCATGTCGTCGCCCTGGTGGACGGTGAGCTCGGCCGGCAGTGCGACCAGGCCGAGTTCCCGCAGGTAGCCGCCGAACGCGCCGGCCGCCGCACCCGTGGCCGGGTCCTCGACCACGCCACCGGGCGGGAAGGGATTGCGGGCGTGGAACACCGTCGCCGACTCCCGCCAGACCAGGTCGACCGTCGTCCAGTCGCGGCGGCGCATGAGGTCGCCGAGCGCGGCCATGTCGTAGTCGAGCGCGGCCAGCCGCTGCCGGGTCAAGGCGGCGATCACCGGGTGCCAGGCGCCGGCGTAGGCGATCCGAGGCGGCAGCGCCGGGTCCAGTTCGGCCGCGGACCAGCGCAGCGCGGCGAGCAACTCCGCCAGGTCGTCCGGGGCGAGCGGCACCGACCTGGGCGGCACGCTCACCAACTCGGCGGTGATCACGCCGTCGGCCCCCACCGAGGTCCCGACCCGGACGAGCCCGGCCCGGGTGTGGAAGTCCCGTGCGCCGGGGCCGTGCTCACGCGCGTGGGCGACCGCGGTGGCGATGGTCGCGTGCCCGCAGAACGACACCTCGGCCAGCGGGCTGAAGTAGCGGACGTCCAGGCCGCCGTCGGGGCGCGGTACGGCGAACGCCGTCTCCGAGTAGCCGACTTCGGCGGCGACGGCCAGCATCGCGGCCTCGTCGGCGCCGGTCGCGTCCAGCACCACGCCCGCCGGGTTCCCCCCGGAGGCGT
Source organism: Streptomyces sp. NH27 (assembly GCF_056859195.1). Taxonomy (NCBI): domain Bacteria; kingdom Bacillati; phylum Actinomycetota; class Actinomycetes; order Kitasatosporales; family Streptomycetaceae; genus Streptomyces; species Streptomyces sp. NH27. Next base: position 6,277 of record NZ_JACEGK010000266.1, on the reverse strand, counting down.
CGGTGGCGAAAGCCACGTACTTCAGCACGTCCATGGCCGCACGCTACCCAGCGCGTCATGACACCGTCAAAGCCCTGCCCACACCCGCGCGGACCTCGCGCGTACGGGGCCCCGCCCCGATTCTGCTACGCTGATCAAGCGACATCAGCCCGCCGAAATGTCCGAACGGTCACGGGAAATCCCCAGGGATTGCCGGCAGCCGGGAAGGCATGGCGCAGGCGTCGCGAAAAACCGGTGCGAGACCAGGGCACATCATGTGTCACACTTGTGCCGCACAAGCAAGGTCCTGTGGAGCAGTTTGGAGTGCTCGCCACCCTGTCAAGGTGGAGGCCGCGGGTTCAAATCCCGTCAGGACCGCTGCGGCTGGGTAGCTCAGTTGGTACGAGCGACCGCCTGAAAAGCGGTAGGTCGCCGGTTCGACCCCGGCCCCAGCCACCGCACGACGTAGGGCCCGTTTCCATCGGAGACGGGCCCTGTGTCGTGATGCGGGTCACCCCGGCGGGAGCCCCGAAAAGCGCCCGGCAAACACGCGGCAACACCCGACCGGCACCCAACAGGCACCCGGCGCCCACCCCGGCGGACCGCTCCGGCGTCCGGTCGCCCGAAACCCCGCCGAAATGGGTTCGCCCGTCCTCCCCGGCAGGTGCGATGCTGGATCGCGTATGTCTACGCAACCCTCCTCCCCCGCCGAGTTCTCCGAACTCGCCGCGCGGCTGCCCGCGCTCTCCTCGCGTGACGAGCAGCGGCTCGGCCGACGGCTCGACGGCGCCCGACGCATCCGCAAGCCGGAGGCGCGCGCCGCGGTGCTCGCCGAGATCGACACGGAGATCGGGAGGGCCGAGGCCCGGATAGCCGCGCGCCGGGCCGCTGTGCCGCGGATCACGTACCCCGAGTCGCTGCCGGTCAGCCAGAAGAAGGACGACATCCTCGCGGCGATCCGCGACCACCAGGTGGTGATCGTCGCCGGCGAGACCGGCTCCGGCAAGACCACCCAGATCCCGAAGATCTGCCTGGAACTGGGCCGGGGCGTGCGCGGCCTGATCGGCCACACCCAGCCGCGCCGGATCGCGGCCAGGACCGTCGCCGAGCGCGTCGCGGAGGAGTTGCGCACCCCGCTGGGCGAGGCGGTCGGCTGGAAGGTCCGCTTCACCGACCAGGTGGGCGACTCCACCCTGGTCAAGCTGATGACCGACGGCATCATGCTGGCCGAGATCCAGACCGACCGCGAGCTGCGCGCCTACGACACGATCATCATCGACGAGGCCCACGAGCGCAGCCTCAACATCGACTTCATCCTCGGCTACCTCGCCCAACTGCTGCCCCGCCGCCCCGACCTCAAGGTCGTCATCACCTCCGCCACGATCGACCCGCAGCGCTTCTCCCGGCACTTCGGCGACGCCCCGGTCGTGGAGGTCAGCGGGCGCACGTACCCGGTGGAGGTGCGCTACCGGCCGTTGCTCGAAGAGGGCTCGGCGGAGGCCGACCGGGACCAGATCACCGCGATCAGCGACGCGGTGGACGAACTGCAGGCCGAGGGCCCGGGCGACATCCTGGTCTTCCTCTCCGGCGAGCGGGAGATCCGCGACACCGCCGACGCCCTCACCAAGCGGCAGTTGCGCGGCACCGAGGTGCTGCCGCTGTACGCGCGGCTGTCGTCGGCCGAGCAGCACCGCGTCTTCCAGCAGCACAGCGGCCGCCGCATCGTGCTGGCCACCAACGTGGCGGAGACCTCGCTGACCGTCCCGGGCATCCGCTACGTGATCGACCCCGGCACCGCCCGCATCTCCCGCTACAGCCACCGCACCAAGGTGCAGCGGCTGCCGATCGAGCCGGTCAGCCAGGCCAGCGCCAACCAGCGCAAGGGCCGCTGCGGCCGCACCTCCGACGGCATCTGTATCCGGCTCTACGACGAGGACGACTTCCTGTCCCGTCCGGAGTTCACCGACCCGGAGATCCTGCGCACCAACCTCGCCTCGGTGATCTTGCAGATGACGGCGGCCGGGCTCGGCGACATCGCGAAGTTCCCGTTCATCGACCCGCCGGACAGCCGCAACATCAAGGACGGCGTCCAACTCCTCGAAGAACTCGGCGCGCTCGACGCCCAGCAGAAGGACCCGCGCAAGCGGCTCACCCAGACCGGCCGCAAGCTCGCCCAACTCCCGGTCGACCCGCGGCTGGCCCGCATGGTGCTGGAGGCGGACCACAACGGCTGCGTGCGCGAGGTGATGGTGATCGCGGCCGCGCTGTCCATCCAGGACCCGCGCGAGCGCCCCGCCGACAAGCAGGCGCAGGCCGACCAGCAGCACGCCCGGTTCAAGGACGAGAGCAGCGACTTCCTCTCCTTCCTGCACCTGTGGGCGTATCTGCGCGACAAGCAGAAGGAGTTGTCCTCCTCCGCCTTCCGCCGGATGTGCCGCGCCGAGTTCCTCAACTACCTGCGTATCCGCGAGTGGCAGGACATCTACAGCCAGCTCCGCTCGGTCGCCAAGTCGCTCGGCATCACCATCGGCCCCGAACCCACCGGCGGGCAGGACGCGGCCGACCCGCAGCGGGTCCATGTGTCCCTGCTCGCCGGCCTGTTGTCGCACCTGGGCCTCAAGGATGCCGACAAGAACGAGTATCTGGGCGCCCGCAGCGCGAAGTTCGCGATCTTCCCCGGCTCCGCGCTGTTCAAGAAGCCGCCTCGCTGGATCATGTCGGCCGAGCTGGTGGAGACCTCCCGGCTGTGGGCGCGGGTCAACGCGAAGATCGAGCCGGAGTGGGTCGAGCCCCTCGCCGAGCACCTGGTCAAGCGCAGCTACAGCGAGCCGCACTGGGAGAAGGACCAGGCCGCGGTGATGGCGTACGAGAAGGTGACGCTCTACGGCGTCCCGCTGGTCGCCCAGCGCAAGGTGAACTACGGGCGGATCGACCCGGAGACCTCGCGCGAGCTGTTCATCCGCAACGCCCTGGTCGAGGGCGACTGGCGCACCCACCACCAGTTCTTCCACGACAACCGCAAACTCCTCGGCGAGGTCGAGGAGTTGGAGCACCGCGCCCGCCGCCGCGACATCCTCGTCGACGACGAGACGCTCTTCGACTTCTACGACGGCAAGCTGCCCGAACACGTCGTGTCCGGCGCCCACTTCGACTCCTGGTGGAAGCACAAGCGGCACGAGGAACCGGAGTTGCTCAACTTCGAGCACTCCATGCTGATCAACGAGAACGCGGAGGCGGTCACCAAGGCCGACTACCCCGACTCCTGGCGGCAGGGCGCGCTGAAGTTCCGGGTGACGTACCAGTTCGAGCCGGGCGGGGACGCGGACGGCGTGACCGTCCACATCCCGCTCCAGGTGCTCAACCAGGTGGTGCCCGACGGCTTCGACTGGCAGATCCCGGGCCTGCGCGAGCAGGTCGTCACCGAGCTGATCCGCTCGCTGCCCAAGCCGATCCGCCGCCACTACGTCCCGGCGCCGAACTACGCGACGGCCTTCCTCGACCGGGTCGCGGCAGGCCCTGACCCGCTGCCGGTGGTGCTGGCGCGGGAGCTCCAGCGGATGGTCGGAGTACGGGTCTCGGCGGAGGACTTCGACCTGTCGAAGGTGCCCGACCACCTCAAGATCACCTTCCGGGTGGTGGACGAGCGGCACCGCAAGGTCGCCGGCCACGCGGAGGACAAGGACCTCGACGCACTCAAGCAGCGGCTGCGGCCGAAGACGCGGGAGGCGATCACCAAGGCGTTCGAGCGGGCCGCGGACCCGGCGCTGGCCACCATGGAGCAGCGCACCGGGCTCACCGACTGGACCGTGGGCACCCTCCCGCGCACCTTCGAGACCAGGCGAGCCGGGCAGCCGGTCAAGGCGTATCCCGCGCTGGTGGACGAGGGCGCGACGGTCGCGGTGCGGCTGTTCGACACCGAGCCGGAGCAGGCCGAGGCGATGTGGCGCGGCACCCGCCGGCTGATCCTGCTGAACGTCCCGGTCAACCCGGCGAAGTTCGCCGCCGACCAGCTCTCCAACCAGCAGAAGCTCACGCTGTCCCGCAACCCGCACGGCAGCGTGCAGGGCCTCTTCGAGGACTGCGCCACCGCGGCCGCGGACCGGCTGATCGCCGAGCACGGCGGGCCCGCCTGGGACGAGGAGAGCTACCGCAAGCTGTTCGACGCCGTACGGGCCGACCTGGTCGGGCTGACCGGGCGCGCCATCCAGCAGGTCCAGCAGGTGCTGGCGGCCTGGCACTCCTGCGAGCGCCGGCTGAAGGACACCGCGAGCCTCGTACTCGTCGCGAACGTCCAGGACGTCAAGGAGCAGCTCGCCGCGCTGGTGTACCCCGGTTTCGTCACCGCGGCGGGCCTCAAGCGCCTCCCCGACCTGATGCGCTACCTCGTGGCCGCCGACCGCCGCCTCCAGCAGATGCCGACGGGTGTCCAACGCGACACCACGCGGATGGAGAAGGTCCACGAGATCCAGGCGGAGTACGCCGAACTGCTGGCCGCCCAGCCCGCCGGACGGCCGGTCCCCGCCGCCGTACGCGACATCCGCTGGATGATCGAGGAGCTGCGGGTCAGCTACTTCGCGCACGCTCTCGGCACGGCTTTCCCGGTCTCTGACAAGCGCATCTTCAAGGTGCTCGACGCTGCCTGGTCCTGAGTTCGACCGCACCCCCTGACCTGCTGTACAGTCTGACTCGCAACGAGGTCCTGTGGAGCAGTTTGGAGTGCTCGCCACCCTGTCAAGGTGGAGGCCGCGGGTTCAAATCCCGTCAGGACCGCAGTAGATGGAAGCAGCCCGTCACCGGAAACCCCGGAGACGGGCTTTCTGCCGTCCCCGTGAGGCCGCGCCACGCGGCGCCAGCCGCACAACAAACACAGCAAATCCCGTCAGGACCCCACCAGATGGAAGCAGCCCGCCACCGGAAACCCCGGAGACGGGCCTTCTGCCGTCCCCGTGAGGCCGCGCCACGCGGCGCCAGCCGCACAACAAACACAGCAAATCCCGTCAGGACCGCACCAGATGGAAGCAGCCCGTCACCGGAAACCCCGGAGACGGGCTTTCTGCCGTCCCCGTGAGGCCACGGCCTCACGCCGCCGACCACACCCCCGGGGCCGGCCTTCTGCCGCCCTCCCGCGACCCGCGCCGCGCGGCGGCGTCCGACGCGGCCCCAGGCGCCCGTGTGCGGGCCGTTACGCCCGCCTGGGCGGCCAGACCACCCGCCCGGCAAGTCCCGCCGGGGAAACGCGAGTTGGCGCCCTCCTCGCCGCCCGGCCGGCGGCCGGCGCGCCCGCAGGAGACGCGGCACCGCCAAGCCCCTGACGGACCAAGCCGGTTCATTACCGCATCGTGGGCAAGATCCTCAAGCGCCTTACATGTGACGGGAGTCACGTGAAGTTGTGCGACAAGTAAGGAACTGGAGGCCCTGCGCAGAGCTCTCGATTTAATATGTGCAATGGCACCTACCTCCATCGCGTGTGACCGGGCACACAAAGAAGAAGATCGCATCGGACCCGGCGGAGTCCGATGCGATCTTCCTATGGTCATACGGTCATGCGTCCTGCTGTTCGCCCTCCCCTCGGGCCTCCTGATGGGGGCAGGTGGCCGTCGGACGGCGACGTATGGGGTGGGGCCCCACAAGCCGCCCAAAAGGGCTGTCAGGCCTCGCTGCGCTGCTGCGGAATGCCCGCAAGCAATGCACGGACCTCCGCCTCGCGGTAGCGGCGGTGCCCGCCAAGCGTGCGGATCGACGTGAGCTTGCCTGCCTTGGCCCAGCGCGTGACCGTCTTCGGGTCGACGCGGAACATGGTGGCGACCTCAGCGGGTGTCAGCAACGGCTCGGCATCAGGGGTGCGAGCGGTCATGAGCGGCCTCCTCGAGAGAACCGAACCAACGCGGTTCTTTCCTCTTAAATTCTGCACCTTGACCCACGTTGCCCGATATGGGCAAACGCGGGCCGAGTCGGTAATAGGACGAACGGCTTGTCTTCGGCACTACAACTACACCATCCGTCCAGCCGCGTCGGCCAAACCGATGGATTTGCCCTCTCAGGTGTTCAAGCTCGACGGAAGCCGATGGACCGGGCCATAGCGGACAGTCACACCAACGTGACGATCAGTCACAGCGCGACCATCCGCCACATCCCCACCTTCGATGCGAGCCCAAGACGGACCCGATGTCCCATTTTGGCATGACAGATGGTGATGCGGGCAAGAGTCCGGTTACGTGCTCTGCGTCACGCTTGGGCCAATAGCACCATCACCAGAGGCAGAAGCACGTCTCGGGCCGGACCGGAGACAACACCCGAC